>JANTFY010000098.1 GCA_024763185.1 Gammaproteobacteria bacterium
AGGCCGATGCAGGCATTTAATTCGTCGACTTCGCCCAGGCAGGTAATGCGTTGATCATTTTTAAGTCGGCGACTGCCGTCGGCCAGTGCGGTAAAACCCTGATCGCCGGTTTTAGTGGTGATTTTTGATAATCGGTGAGCCATCATTCAGTTACATAAAAGTTTCCAGGTGACAAAGTTACCACATGATTGCGTGTACCGGATTGTTTATAGAAATAAAAAAACCCCGGAGTCCGGGGTTTTTTGTGGTGGTTGGAAAAGTGTTTATGGGCTTGGGGTAAAACTCTGCTCGAATGCCCCTTCCCAGTTTTCACCATTCGGATAAACACTGTCGAGGTAAACCGCGGACTGCAGTGCCTCTGAGCGCCAATCCATCGGGTCGCTACCCTGGTTTTGTTCCTGCCCGGCAAAGCCGTCGATAAAAATGGCATTCAACAGATCGGTGCAATCATCATCAACCACGGCACACTGGTTACCGCTGAAATAATCCGCATCCAACGATAAGGCGCTGACAATCATGTCCAGAGAGGGATCGAAAGGGATCCAGCTGCCACCACTGGCCGCTGTCGTGCGGCCACCGCGATAGGTCGCAGCGGTCACGGTTTTATGGATGTAATCCCAGTCCATGTCATCTTCAAAGAAGTACAGGTCTCGTTTGGTAAACAGGTAATTACCGAGGTGGTTGTTACGAAACAGGTTGGGCACGATAGGCAGTGACATGTCCTGGATTTCCTCTATAGCCGCGCCATTACCGAGACCATCGGCCACCGTGTAAAATTGAACATCGGGGATTTCCGTAATGCCGTCAACCTCGAAAAACTGGCCTTTCATATTAATCATGCCGCGCGCGGTGTAGACATGGGTAAAGCTATTCGCATTCAGGTCCTTGCTGATGTCGATTCTCATGCCATCGGCCCAGGCATTGTTTTCATCAAAACGCAGGAACATGTCCGCCGTTTTCAAATTGTCGTTAAAATTGAAATCCATGCGCATGCTGATTGGGTCTTCGGGATCATGGCCTGACGCATCGATACCGATCGCATCGACAATCAGTCGTCCTTCAACAGGCCCATTTTCACTTTCATTCCAGGAGATATAAAACTCCGCCTTATCGTTTTCAGTGGGTGGATTGGCGCGATCATAGCCATAATACATGCGAATAGTGGTTTGCGTTTCGGAATCATCCGTGACGCTGTAGTGGGTTGGCTCATCGCTTTCATAACTGGCTGACTGGGTATCGTTATCAGTTTCTACAATGCTGCCATCATGCACCACTACATCAGCGACATCGATCAGCAGGTCGGCGATACAGGTCCAACTGGCCATGATGGATACCATGAATCGAGTGGTCTGGTAACCATTCCTGAACAGGTCATCTTCCTGTTCAACGCCCTGGTAGCTGCAGGGTTCACCGGTACCGCCCCTGGCAGCGAGTTCATCAGGCAGGCCCCTGCCGGCCAGTCTCGGGCTGGACGTGACCTGACCGCCGGTCAGGCTATCCGGCAGGCTGAGGTCAATCGACAGGTTGTCCTGCGTACCTGCAGATCCTGGATCTGAGTCGCCGCATCCTGCAATGAGGCTGCAGGTGCCGATCAGTAGTGGTATAAGGGTTTGTTTAGCGTTCATGAGTTTCTCCTTGCGGGTTAAGTTGTTAACTTGGTAAGCTCGAAGAGACGCGGAGTGTGGTGATTTTTGAAAAATATTTTCAAAAATCATCAGGACTGTTGTCTATTCACCTGTACATCCATTACCTGTTTTCCACATGAAACAACTGACAGTTTTTGTTTTATTCCTGTTATCTATCCAGGCCCAATCGTATGCACAGCTGCAGTTACACCAACAGCACCCGGCCCAGTTTATCAGTTACTGGAAATCCAGTGTCATCACACCCGGGCAGGATGAACGGGTTGCCTTCGCGCATGAAATATTCAATCGATTGTTACGCGGCTGGGACAGCTCACGACTGGAACCCGCACTGTACGTGGTGGACTCGGAGCAGGACGCTTGGGCGGTTTCGCTGGTTGACGGCAATATCCTGTTAAGCCGACAGGCAATCACCAACATCTTTCAATATGGTGAGCAACGGGCAGAGCATATACTGGCATTTGTATTGGCCCATGAACTGGCACACCAGCGAGCCGATGACCTGTGGCAGCATCGGTTTTTCCGCCACGCGACTGATGACTCGAATGAAAACCAGCGCCAGGCACTGCAGCAACAAATGGACAAACGTATGCTTGCCGAGATGGAGCAGAAGGAAAGCAGGGCTGATCACGAAGGACTGATCTTGATGGCGAGTGTCGGTTTCAATCCCCACTGGGTGGTGGACAAAAAAGATTTTTTTACCCAATGGGTGGAGACCATCTGGCAGCAACCCTGTGATGCGCAGGTCGATCAACTTATCTCACAAGCCTGTGACCAGGCCAGAACCCGGGCGCGACAGGCACGTTCCCAACTGGAAACGGTGGCCAGTCAGTCGAACCTCTATCAGCTTGGGCTGCAGGCCATGGTGGCCAGTCGATTTGAAAAGGCACGTTATTACTTTTCCATGTTTGCGCGTGATTACCCGAACCGGGCGGTTTTATCGGCCATCGGTGTGACCCACCTGGCCGAGGCCATTGAGCTGCGCGAAAAATTACGTGCATCGGGTGCTATTGATGGTGCCGAACTGTATTTTCCACTATTGCTGGAGGCTTCGGCTGGCTTGGCTGAAAAACCCAACCCGATGGCGTTGACTAAACGTTCAACAGCCGAATTCATTAACAAACAAAACCGCAAGAAATTAACCGCGCACGTTGAAAAGGCGGTCCATTTCCTGGAAAAGGCCATTCGCCTGGAACCCGCCGTCAAATCCAGCTATCAGCTGCTGGCTGAGGCTTACCTGATCGGCAATAACAGTTTTATGGCCAGGGGTATTCTGCAGGGAAGGTATATCCCGCAGTTTGGGGAGGATGCTTATTCCCGTTTATTACTGGCGCTGACCTCGGCTGTTGAAGGTGATCACGTCAGCGCGATCAATGTGCTTGCCGGGCTGTTTGCTGACGACTTACTCAAACAACAGGGACACCATGCGCAATCCGATGTGCTGGCCTACAGTGTGGCCTATAACCTGGCCTCGTTGTATACAATGACCGGCAAGGTCGAACAGGCAGAAAAAACCTGGCACAAATTCGCGCGTCAGGCCCAGGCGGACTCCAATGGTTATCTGCTGCAATTGGCGCTTGCTCAGATCAGGCCACATGATAACCAGCCGGCCAGGGTGTTGAAACAGGCGCCTACCGTTAATGGCCAACGCCTGGGTGATCGTAAAACACGCGATGATTCGAGTCATAATGTGAACGAAATGTGGATCGATGGCGACCAATATCATGTTTACAACTACGAAAACGGGGTGCAGTTTATCACCGCTAGCCAGGGTAAGATTATCAGTGCAAGACAGACTCTGGGACCGGCAACGGTAGGGGGGTTGGCCATCGGCGATGATGCAGCACGGCCGTTAAAAACCCTCGGCCTGCCCAATCGCAGAATACACCTGGTTGCGGGCGATTACCTGGCCTATGATCAGTATGGTCTGGCAATACATATTGCTGAAAACCGGGTCAAGGGGTGGTTTCTCTATTAAACCTCAAGTAGCACAACAGGATCATTTACAACTGGCGCAAGCGGCTGCCGATGGTGACCGCCTGGCGCGTGAGCAGGTGAATGCCCTGGTGCATCCGGTGATCGATTATCACACCAATCTGTACTGTAAACGATTCTGTGATTCCAATCGTTACCGCTATCGCTGTTCGCTCAGCAAACCGGTCGGTACCATGTCCGACGATGCCATGTTGTGTGAGTGGGGTAATGCCAGTTATGGCTGGATGCTGGATGATTTAACCCATCCGGCCCGCCTGCGCAAGTACCAGGCGAAAAATGGCGCGAGCCTGTTTGATTATGTTTACAGGATAGCCAATTCACTGCCTTTTTATGAGCGTTGGAAAGACTGGCGTTTTGGTCGGAGGATTAACTTGCCCAGCTATATCCAGTCCCTGGGATCGCATGCCAAACAAGTTTTTTATGCCCTGCGCAATGGCCTTTCATTGGAGATGATTGCGCAACAGTTATCCTTGCACCGCTCAGACGTGGAGTTGTTAAGCCGTCAGATTATCAATGCGTTAACCCGCCATCATCGACTTTATCTACTGGACCCGCCGCGTGAACAATCGCTGTCCAACTCGTCCGATGACGAAGATGCCTCAATGCAGGTAGATGTAGCGTTTGATGATGAAACGATTGAACGCCAGGATGAAAAACAATGGATCAATCGAGCCTGGTCGATGTTGAGTCCGGTTGAACAGTTTGTGCTGGAGGCATTGGTCATCAATGAACAGGATGCAGGGTCGGTGCTTGAAGCCTTGAAGGTGATGGATATATCGCTGAAAAAAGGTACCAGGGCAGAAGACACCAGTGTCCAGCAACTGTATTACTTTAAACGTAAAACCCTGAAAAAGCTGGAGCAGGGCCTGCAATGAAAATAAATTTTCAAAAAATGCAAAAGTCATCGTCCTGTTTTTTATATGCAAACTTATTGATGTCGTTACTCGATTTATGAATACCCGCAAACATCCTGAGCCCGAACTGTTGATGGCCTATCAGCAAAATCCCGAAGCGGAGCAGTATGCGCACATTGCTTTACACCTGGCGCAGTGTAGCCAATGCCGTCATCAGCTTTCCACCTCGGCGCGGTTAAAGGAGCTGTATCCGGCCATCGATTCGACGCATATCAGCGCGGCGCAACAGCAAGTAGTCGATGAATTGTTGTATGGAGATATATCAAACCCGGCATTAGAAAAAAACCGCGACTCGATTCGCAACAATCCACTGATGCTGAAATCAGCCCTGCACAGCCTTAGCGCAAAATATGAGGCACAAGACAATCTTCAGCAATTGCAACCGGAAAAGCCCCAACCGGTTAAAGATCACAAGCCTGATCCCGTTCAGGGCTGGTTGGGCAGAATGACCGATTATATCAAGGTCAACAGCAATACCTGGCTGACGGCTTCGCTAACGGCCGTTGTCACGCTGACTGTGACCCTGTTTATGATGCCGGGTGGCGATCTGGTCAATCCAGTAACCAATGACGGATCGTCCGTGACCATCGCCAGTTATCAGGACGATGGCCAAATCCGTTTTATGCCGCGCCAGTCCATGCCCGGCATCGGCTTTTTCAGTGCGGCAAAACATGGATCAAAACCCTATGACAATATCCATATCCATTATGTAGCAGAGGACGAGCTGCTGATTAAGTGGGCAGCTGTGCAGAATGCCTCGGCCTACGAATTAACACTGTATCGCTATAGCCAGGGCGAAAAAAAGCTGCTACATAAAGAGAAAACCGTGCATACGAGCACCCGTGTTCAATTAAAGCCCAGACCATTCAACCAGCGATATGAGTGGGTATTGAGCGGGACAACGACGGATGATCAGTCATTTATCACCTCGGGCGGTTTTATTATTCAACTCGAAGCGCCTCAGAAAGGTCTGTTATGAAACCGATAAATCTATATTTTCTGACTCTACTGATCGCCAGCCTGGTAGCCATGCCGTTACACGCCCAGTCCAGGGGTATCGGTCTGGAAAAAAAACCACAAGAGGCCCGTACCCCTTATACAGGCGGGGTTTACCGGGCTCTGATCATTGGAAACAATGTGTACCGGGATAGCAGCGGTCACTGGCCGTCTTTGCAAACGGCCGCGAGTGATGCCCGTGCCATGCAGAAAATCCTCAGGCAGCAGTATGGTTTCAGTGATACCGAGTTGATCGAAAACGCTTCACGCCGCGATGTGTTGAAGGCTTTGGAACGCCTCGCCAACCGCGCTTTGCCCAATGACAATATCCTGGTTTATTACGCGGGCCACGGTTTTATCGATGAAACCAGGCAACGCGGCTACTGGGTGCCGGTTGATGCCGAGGGCGCCGATAACACCACCTTTTTAAGAAATTCTACGATCCGGGACGAATTGAACCTGATCGCATCAAGGGCCCGCCACACGCTGCTGATATCCGATTCCTGTTTCAGTGGCACCTTGTTACGCCAGGCCAGTCGAGGCATCAGTCAGGTCAGCAACAGCGAGGATTACTTTAAGAAGGTATCGCATAAAAAAAGTGTTCAGATCATGACGGCCGGAGGTGTCGAGTTTGTCGATGATGATTACCAGTCTTCGGGGCATTCACCGTTTACCTATTTTTTACTCAATGAACTGAAACATAACGATCGAGAATTGATCACGCTGAGCGAATTGTCCCATAACGTCACCCGTGCGGTGGCCAATAATGTCGAACAGACACCGGAAAGTGGTGTGTTGCAGGGGGCGGGTGATGAAATGGGTGAATTCATATTCATCCGGCTTAACCTGACGGTGGATGGCATAGACCCGGAAAATGTCGGGGTGGAGGTCAACGTCCAGCCCTCTGAAGGCCAGATGCCACGGCAGAATTCGATCCGGATTGAAAGCCAGCCGAACCGGTTTTCGCCGGGAGAAGCCGTCCAACCTCATTTGCCCATGCCCACGTTATAAGGAACTCATGATGCCATTTTTAAAAATAAACACCTTGTTGCCACTGTTGCTGTTAAGTCTGTCCATGCCCGTTTATGCACAAAATTCGCTGAACCTGGGCGTGCTATTAAATGCGACCGGCTGGCGTGGCGATAACGGTGCCGGAAACTCGGATTTTAACAGTGACAAGGGCGGGCAGTTCGGTTTAAGCGCCAGTTTCAGCCGGGATAAATTTTATACCGGGCTCAGCCTGCAAGGCGGGGAGTACACATTCGATAACAGCGGGCCTACCCAGTTTAGCTCTGGTGGAGCTGTCAGCACTACCAGTATCAAGGTTGAGCACAATGATTTCGATTTGTTGGCTGGCTATTATTTCTGGCCACAGGTTTCCCTGTTTTTGGATCTCAAGTCGGTCAACAGTCGCTGGAAAAACAATGGTTATGAACAGGGCTTCTCTGGCCTGGGCATAGGTGTGGCCGGATACAATCCGCTCAATGATAACTGGACATTGTACGGTTCTCTCGGTTTTGTCGGAGGAACGATCAAGGAAGAAAACAATGCTGCAATAGGGGATGCCGGCAGCAGCGCATTGATTGTGGGTTTTAATTATGCGCTGGATGGTCACAATCATATCAACCTGGGTTTGAAATCGCGTAACTACGTATTCGATTACGATGACGGCAATCAGCAGGAATATTCTTTAAACGGTCTGTTCTTTGGCTATAACCATGTGTTCGGGTTGTAGAACGTTTATCATTGCCGGCTGTATATTTCTGGCCAACTTGCCGTTATGGGCCGATACCCATCCAGTCCGGCAGACGGTCAACCTGCAATTGACATCGCACCTGGGTGATCAACAACGCTTTGAGCAGGGTGATCGTGTCAGTTTCCTGTTGTCACTCGACCGGCCGGCTTATGTGTACCTGTTCTACCGGGACTCTGAACATAACGTAATACAACTGATACCCAATGAACACCAGCCGCAAAATCATTACCAGCCGGGTTTGTTTAAACCGCTGCCGGGAGCGAAGGCTGGTTTCAGTTTCAGTATTCAAGCGCCGTTCGGTGAAGACCGTGTCTGGGTTTTTGCAACCGATCGCCAGGTTGAACCTTTGCCCGGTAAAACCCTGCCAAACGGATTGAGGTTGATGTCGCTGTCCATCGAAGATATACGAAGCGGTCTACAACAACAGACGGATAGCATTTATGATGAAGCCAGTCTTGTCATCGTTACCGAAAATAAAAGCAGCCATTGATACATAGTTGGAATTGAGTCTGCGCTGCCGTGGTGTAGAATGGCTGTCCTTTTTTTAACGGTTCGGCAAGAGTCTACGCAGTGAATAACAACCGGTCTCAGCAATTTCATCAAGCCCTGCAACAACGCATACTGTTTCTGGATGGCGCCATGGGCACCATGATCCAGTCCTACGAACTGCAAGAAGCGGATTACCGTGGAGAGCGTTTTGCCGACTGGGATTCGCCACTGAAGGGTAACAATGACCTGTTGTCGCTGACCCAACCAAAGATTATCCGCGCTATTCACAAGGCCTATCTGGAAGTTGGCGCTGACATCATCGAGACCAATACCTTTAACGCCAATCGTATCTCCATGGCCGATTACGCGATGGAAGATCTGTCCTATGAAATCAACAAGGT
>JANTFY010000099.1 GCA_024763185.1 Gammaproteobacteria bacterium
ATTCACGGTGGCGTGGCTTCCAACATGGAGTCTTACGTGTGGCCGGATATTCCGCCCGCTGAAAATCCGATTACCTATGTCACCAACGGGGTGCATGTGCCCACTTTCCTGGCGCGCGAATGGGTGAACCTGTTTGATATGCGCTTTCGGGAATGGCGTAACCAGTTGCTGCATAAAAATTACTGGAAATGTATTGATGATATTCCTGATCATCGTTTCTGGAGCCTGCGCCAGGAGCTGAAAACCCAGACCCTGGAAAACATCCACCAATGTACCTTGCGCCGTTATCGGCGCAATAATGCCAATGATGCTCTGATTAAAAGAATAACCAGTATTATCAGTAAACCTGAAGTTGACGTGCTGGTGCTGGGTTTTGCGCGACGCTTTGCAACCTATAAAAGGGCGACCCTGTTATTTAAGGATGTGGAGCGTCTCAAGCGCCTGTTGAATAATCCTGACAAACCGGTCATTCTGGTTTTTGCCGGTAAAGCGCATCCGCTTGATCAGCCGGGACAGGACTTGATTCGCACCATTCACGATTACGCCCACAGGCCTGAGTTCCAGGGCAAGATTATTTTGCTGGAAGATTACAACATGGCGATGGCCCGTAACCTGGTAACGGGTGTGGATGTGTGGATCAATACGCCTGAATATCCGCTGGAAGCCAGTGGTACATCCGGTGAAAAAGCCGGCATTAACGGGGTGCTCAACCTGAGTGTGCTGGATGGCTGGTGGGGCGAGGGTTATAACAGTAAAAATGGCTGGGGTATTTCCCCGCACGGTGTCAATGTTGATGCCGAACAGCGTGATCATGAAGAGGCCAATGACCTGCTGGATATCCTGGAAAATGAGGTCATACCGATTTTTTATAACCGTGGCAAACAGGGTTATTCAAAATACTGGGTCAAGTTATCCAAGGCCTCGATGAAGTCCTGTATACCCAAGTTTAATGCTTCACGCATGGTGATGGATTACGTCAGAAAGCTGTATTCGCCGGCGAAGATTCAATACCAAAAGTTGAGTGAAAATAAAGCCAGCGGGGCCGTGGAACTGGCGGCATGGAAACATAAAATTCACCAAAACTGGCGTCACATCAAGATGGAACGCATCGATAACGGCGTTACGTATATCCATACCCATGAAAGCCTGAATATAAAGGTCAGTGCTTACCTGAACGGTCTTTCACCAGAAGATGTGGCCGTGGAATGCATCATTGGCCTAAGCAAGGATGGTTCCCCTGAAATGACCAAACAGGAGGGCTTTCGCTTCAAATATGAAAGCAGCCAGGACAGCACGCATATATTCAGCCTCGATCTGGAGCCGTCGCATCCGGGTCTTAACCACTATACCATCAGAATGTATCCCTATCATGAGCTGTTAAGCCATCCGCTGGAAACAGGACACTTGATCTGGATATAGCATGCTGCGCTTGTTGCTAACAGGTCTTCTGATTGTTTTCCTGGCAGGCTGCCAACATCTGGCAGGAGGGTCATCGCCTGTTGAAAGCTACAGGGTGAAATCCTGGCAAGCGCTTTCCACGAAACGCTTTGCCGATATCTTAAAAAGTGCCAGTGTGGAAGGTCAGCGCTGGGTAAACAGCCCTGAACTGTTTGCTTTTCACTTTTTAAATTTGTCTGCGGCCAAAAATTACCGCATAGATTATTCTGCAAACCGCAGTGAAGACAATAGCCTGTCGACGTTATTGATAATACGGGATGGTTTTCTGGATGATTCGGTCAGGGGCGATGCGCATCAGTTCACACTGCAAAAAAACGACAACGGCTGGCGGGTAAGTGCAGTAAAAAGAGCGATACGTTGCTGGCGCAATGACCCGGGTTTTTATTCACACAGACTGTGTATTTAACTTTCCCTGCCATACAGGCGGATCAGTTTGTGCAGGTCGTGAGGCAGGCTGGACCACAGTTGCGACCAGTCAAAGCGCCAGCTCCAGTTACCCTGCGTGGTGCCGGGCGTGTTCATACGGTGTTGCGAGTCCAGGCTTAACAGATCCTGCATGGGAATGATGGCCAGATAGGCCACCGAGGATAAGGCCATCCTGATCATATCCCAGGGCATATCCAGGTCACTATCAGCACTCCGCCCCATATAATCGTGTAACAGTTGCCTTGAATAGTTTGAATCATCGCGGTACCAACCGAGGGTGGTGTCATTGTCATGGGTGCCTGTATAAACCACGCTGTTTGGCAAATGGTTATGCGGAAGGTACAGGTTATCGGGTAGGCCGTTAAAGGCAAATTGTAAAACTGCCATACCCGGTAGTTTGAAGCCATCGCGCAGATCCATGACCTCCGGGGTGATGTGTCCCAGATCTTCTGCCACCAGTGGCAAGGAATCAAAATGATCATGAACGGTTTGCAGCAATTCCTGGCCGGGTGTTTTTACCCAGTGGCCATTAACGGCAGTTTCGGCATCTCCCGGAATATGCCAACAGGCTTCCAGACCGCGGAAATGGTCCAGGCGAATCAGGTCAAACAGTTCAAACTGAGTTTGAAAGCGTGCTATCCACCAGTCGAAATCATGTTTTTTCAGGTAATCCCAGTCGTACAGGGGGTTACCCCATAACTGGCCCTCTTCGGCATAATAATCCGGTGGAACACCGGCGACGTAATCGCAGGAGCCATCTTTATGCATCAAAAAACACTCCTTGTGCGACCACACATCGGCGCTGTCCGGGGCGACATAAATGGGCATGTCGCCAAACAAAAGGATGTTTAACTCCCGGGCATAGTTTTTTAATTCATGCCATTGACTAAAAAAAACAAACTGGCCGAACTGAATCGTTTTGATGTACCGGGCATGTTCAGCCGAAGCCTCAGCGAGTGCATTACTGTCACGATATCGATAACACAGTGGCCATTCGGTCCAGGAACTGTTGTGGTAGGTCTGTTTTAATGCCATGTAAAGGGCATAGTCCTCCAGCCAGTAATTTGAACGCTCAAAAAATTGATAAAACCGTTCAATCCATTGTCGCTCGGCATGTTTGAAAAAGTGGTCGCAGGCATGGGTCAGGCATTGTTGCAGAGAACAGGAGTCGATTTTATCGCTCGACAGCCAGCCCTGATCGACCAGCCAGGCAAGGTCTATAAGCTCCGGGTTGCCAGCATGTACGGAAAGGCATTGATAGGGCGAGCCGTCTTCGTGAGTCGGGCCCAGCGGTAACATTTGCCAGACGCTGAGGCCACTGTCTTTCATGAAGTGCAGGAAATTTTTGGCTTCCTGGCCAATCGTGCCCTTGTGCTGGTGGCCAGGCAGGGAACTGGGGTGCAATAACACGCCCGCACGACGTCGATTCAGAGTTGCATCCGAAGTAGGTGTTTTCATAGGGGTTGCGTTTATTCCTTTTTACCGGGCAGCATGACACCGCTGCTGCTGCACTCGGTGTTTCCGGATGAAAAAGCATGAGACAGGTAGTCAGGCGGATCGCGGTGCAGGTAATGGTAAAGATTGGACAGGTGCAGGCGGAATTGCTCGTCGAAGGCCCTCACCGATTCGGCCGGATTGTAATCGCCAAACCACCAGAACCAGTCCGAACTCTCGCAGGTTGCGAGTTGCATCAGCGCGAGCTGTTTGTCTTCGTCGTTGAGGTCGTTATGGAGTGTGGCCTCATCGTAGGCTTGTTTGGCTTCGACCAGCATATCCCAGGCACGGTTTTTGTCCTTGTCACCAATCCACGTTGAAAAAGTTCCATAAACCCAGCTGCCGGCAACCAGTTGTTTCAAGCAGGTCGATCTAACCTGAAGTTTGAGGTAATCGCTGTACGTGGTCAGGTTAATATTTTCATGCTCGGCCAGCTTTTCATACAGTGCCGTTAGAAAGTAATAACCGTTTTCCGGATAATGCTCCCAGGCATTTTCTCCATCCAGAATAATGGAAACCACCGGCTCGGAAGCCTCGTCGCAGGCGTTGGCAATGTGATCCAGGGTATTGACCAGGTTGGCCACGGCATCATCGGCATGCCAGTCCTGGTATTTGAAACCGATCATGTCCGACAAACCATCATCACGAAAAAAACAATGCGTTTTGTAATGGTCGAGATGGTAAGGCCGGTGTATGCACTTGTGGTCGGACAGCTGTGATGCGCTCAGTGAATGTCGTAAAACGGTTTCACCAGTCGCCAGCCAGTTGAACCCGGCCTCAGACAGGGCCTTGACCGTCTCGGCACTGACACTGCCTTCTGCCGGCCAGCAACCGGCCGGTTGCATACCAAAATGCTGTTGGAAAACTTCCAGCCCATGTTTGATATGCCAGTTATTGCGCCGGGCGCCATCCGGATAGCCGGTGGCAACGGGTAATTGTATATCCGGCATGGCTTCGCGGGCACTCTCGAAGTCGAGAAGCAGGGGGCTGATCGGGTGGGCATAAGGGGTCATGGATAATTCAACCCGGCCCTGTTCGGCCAGCTTGCGGTAGCGCCCGATGATGTCGGCTATGAGTTCGTAGATGACTTCGACCAGTACCCGCCTGTCGTGGTAGGAATACAGGCGCTCTTTTTTGATCAGCGATTTTATGCGCGGGTCGCTGCGCCTGACGGTTTCGCCCATCCATGCCAGATGGTACCAGACCAGCAAATCAAAGATGAACTGTTCGCCATAGTAGTCCACGGTGGCAGAAACCTCGATGAAGGTTCGAGCCAGCTTGGATAGCTGCTGATAGGGTTTAAAGCGGTTGATCAGACGTTTTTCATTGGACTTCAGGCAGTCCTTGATCAGCTTGAGGCGCTCCTCCTGCCCATGCGGTAATACGGCCTCGGCCAGTGCTGCTAACAGAGGATCGCGAATCTGCCCGGCATGGCACAGATACTCGTTCAGTTGTTTGCGATAGTCTTCAATCTGTTCCAGTAATACCGGTACGAAGTTAACCACGGCGCGGGCCTTGGGGTTGGCTTCGAGGTGGGCCGCCATATCCACATAATCCTTGATGATGTGCAGATAGGTCCAGGGTTGATAAAAAACGCCGGTTCTCAGGTTGCGATATTCCGGCTGGTGCATGTGCCAGAATAGAACGACATTGATGGATTTGTTGTTATCGAATGACTTTTTTTCAACTGACATGATGTATGGATTGCCCCAACATTTCTGGTGTTACCAGAACTATACCATTGGGTGAAACATGGAACCTCTTTTTATCCTGTTCCTGGTCAAGGCCAATATGCATACCATCCGGAATTTTGCAGTGACGATCTATAACGGCATGGGAAATCCGGCAGTTTTTACCGACCACAACCTCGGGCAAAATGACTGAAGAATCGATATAACTTTGCTCATCGACGTAAACGTTTGAGAACAGCAGCGAGTTGTGAATTTCAGCCCCCGAGATGATACAGCCGCCGGAAACCAGCGAGTCAATGGCCAGGCCGCGTCTTCCATCTTCATCAAAAATGAATTTTGCCGGTGGCAACTGTTCCTGGTAGGTCCAGATCGGCCAATCCCGGTCATACAGGTTCAGCTCCGGAGTAATGCCAATCAATTCGAGATTGGCCTCCCAGAACGCATCGACGGTACCCACATCTCGCCAGTAGGATTGTTTGCCGCTTTGCACATCGCGGAACGGGTAGGCGTGGACGCGGTATTTTTCTATGGCCGACGGAATAATGTTCTGGCCAAAGTCATGGTTGGAACCGGGTGTGTCATGATCCTTGATCAGTTGCTCATATAAAAAGTCGCGGTTAAACACGTAAATGCCCATGGAACACAAGGAGGTATCGCCCTTGCCGGGCATGGTGTCCGGGTTTTCCGGTTTTTCAGCAAAATTTAGTATGCGGTTGGTTTCATCAACACCCATAACGCCATAGGCGCGGGCCTTTTCGGAGGGTACCTCGATGCAGCCCACCGTGATATCGGCCCTGGTTTCGACATGTTGGGCCAGCATGGCGCCATAATCCATTTTGTAAATATGATCACCGGCCAGGATGAGAACGTATTCAGGATTATGAATGCGGATGATATCCAGGTTCTGGTAGATGGAGTCCGCGGTGCCGGCATACCAGGATTCTTCCACCCGTTGCTGGGCGGGCAGCAATTCCACAAACTCCCTGAATTCTCCACGGAACATGCCCCAGCCGCGTTGAATATGCTGTATCAGTGAGTGGGCCTTGTACTGGGTCAAAACACCGATTTTGCGGATGCCGGAATTGACGCAGTTGGACAGGGGGAAGTCGATGATGCGAAATTTGCCGCCAAACGGCACCGCCGGCTTGGCGCGCCAGTTGGTCAGATCTTTAAGACGCGAACCGCGTCCTCCGGCCATGATCAGGGCCAGCGTATTTCGGGTCAGATTACTTATATATCTGGGTGAATCATCAGAGCTCATTGATTTATCCTGTGACAATTAATATGGATTAATTGTTTGTCGGTAGGTTTAGAATTTTAAAGACATTTTAGTTAATTTAATTTCATAGCTGAATGAAAATATCCAAGAATTACTTGCTCTGGATCATGCTGATATGATTTATCATCAGTCAAAATAAGCTTTCATTACATCAGGTAGTCATTTCAGTGCCCACTAAAAAACAGTCTAAGCAAAAAGTATTTCATTTTAATGATGATCAGCAGCGTATTATGCAGGCCAGTCATCATGACCCTTTCGTTTATCTGGGGTTACACCGTGATAAAACGCAGGCCAGTTTCAGGGTTTTTGCACCGCATACAGAACAATTGTATTTTTCTGTTTCGCGGCAGCCTTTAACACGTATAAGCGACTCTGATTTTTTCGAATGGAAAGGCGCAAACAGCGACATCGATGATCATGCAAAACTCACCCGTATTACCGATTCGGGCCATCAGTATGAGTTTTATGATCCCTACAGTTTCGCCCCGCAAATCAATGACTTCGATCTGCACCTGTTTGCTGAAGGTAAACACTGGCATATCTATCGATTATTGGGCGCACATTGTAAAACCATCAACGGTATCGACGGTGTATTGTTTGCCACCTGGGCGCCGAGTGCCGAGCGGGTCAGCGTGATTGGTGATTTCAATAGCTGGGATGGCCGTACCCATGCGATGAGAAACCGTGGCGGCAGTGGCGTGTGGGAACTGTTTATTCCGGGTCTGCAGGACCAGGATCTGTATAAGCTGGAAATTCGCCACCAGGGCAGCGGAAAAGTGTTCAGCAAGATCGACCCCTATGCGTCGGAATACGAGCAGCGACCGAAAACGGCCTGTATTATCAATCGACCCAGTAATTTTACCTGGGCTGATCAGGGCTGGATGCAGGCCAGGCAGGAAAAAAACTGGCTGCATACGCCGATGTCCGTTTACGAGGTACACCTGGGTTCATGGCAACGCGATGAGCAGGGGCAGTTTCTCGGTTATCGTGAGCTGGCGAAACGCCTGGTTGATTATCTGCAGCAGACCGGGTTTACCCATGTCGAGTTACTGCCGATTACCGAGCATCCGCTGGACGATTCCTGGGGTTACCAGACCACGGGTTATTTTGCCCCCACCAGCCGCTTCGGCAAACCAGATGATTTTCGTTTTTTTGTGGATAGCCTGCACCAGGCCGGTTTCGGGGTTATTCTGGACTGGGTACCCGCCCACTTTCCCAAGGACGAACATGCACTTGCCCGTTTTGATGGCAGTGCCTTGTATGAACATGAAGACCCGCGCAAGGGTGAACATCCGGACTGGGGTACACTGATTTACAATTTCGGACGCAATGAAGTGAAAAACTTTCTGCTGTCCAGCGCCCTTTATTGGCTGCAAGAATTTCACCTGGATGGTTTGCGTGTGGATGCCGTGGCATCGATGCTGTACCTGGATTATTCGCGAGAAGACGCTGGCTGGATTCCGAATATTCATGGCGGTAATGAAAACCTGGAAGCCATCGAGTTCCTGCGCGAATTGAATACCGTCACCCACAGTGAACATCCGGGTACCATGGTTATTGCCGAGGAATCCACGGCCTGGCCGCAGGTCACCCGCCCCGTTAATCTGGGGGGGCTGGGTTTTTCCATGAAGTGGAACATGGGCTGGATGCATGACAGCCTGGATTACATGCAGAAGGACCCTGTTCATCGTCACTTTCATCACAGCCAGCTGACCTTTGGCCTG
>JANTFY010000100.1 GCA_024763185.1 Gammaproteobacteria bacterium
ATTCCTACACCAGCAGGTTCGATGCCGGTGGTACTCGGTGCCGGCTGGCCGGGCGTGTTACTGCATGAAGCGGTCGGCCATGGTCTGGAAGGTGACTTTAATCGTAAAGGCACCTCCTCGTACAGTCATTCCATGGGGGAACAGGTGGCCTCTACGTTATGTACCGTGGTCGATGATGGCACCCTGCAACATCGACGCGGCTCCTTGTCGGTGGATGATGAGGGTGTTCCTGCACAAAGTACCACACTGATCGAAAACGGTATTCTAACCGGCTACATGCAGGACAAGATGAACGCGCGCCTGATGGGAACCGAATCCACCGCCAATGGGCGGCGCGAATCCTATGCTCATCTGCCCATGCCACGAATGACCAATACCTACATGTTACCGGGCGAGAGCGACAGTGAAGAGATTATTCAATCGGTAAAAAAAGGTATCTATGCGGTTAATTTCGGTGGTGGCCAGGTGGATATCACTTCCGGACGTTTTGTGTTTTCTTTGTCCGAAGCCTATGAAATCGAAAATGGCAAGTTAGGTCGTCCTTTAAAAGGCGCGACTTTGATCGGTTCCGGCCCCGAGGTGATGAATAAAATCTCCATGGTAGGCAATGACCTGGAGCTGGATAGCGGAGTCGGGGTGTGCGGCAAAGAAGGCCAGTCGGTACCGGTCGGGGTGGGCCAGCCCACGCTAAAGATTGATGAAATTACCGTGGGTGGAACGGACAGTTGATGTAAATGCGCGATTTAAAACCGCGTATTAACGGCCTTTCAACGCCAGGGCTTCCCTTGCGCATTGACCGTAATTATCGGTATTTACTATGGCGAGATCAGGAGAAGCCAACGCAAGATCGACATCCAGAGCGGGAGTGCTGCATTGTTCCCAG
Organism: Gammaproteobacteria bacterium; assembly: GCA_024763185.1. Lineage (GTDB taxonomy): Bacteria > Pseudomonadota > Gammaproteobacteria > JACNJF01. The sequence continues at coordinate 884 of JANTFY010000100.1, forward strand.
CCATCAGGGGTCATACCGCCTGGTGAAACCTGATAGGTGTTCGGGGCTTGAAAGTCGACGTCAGGTAAATTATTAGTGGCATGCCCCAGTTCATGCACCATGGTACCCACGGTCCAGTCGGTGGTGTTTTTATAAGCCTGTTTTAATGCCTGCCGTACTGCCTGACCACGTTGACGGTGGGTAGCACCGGGTACCACGTGGTAGCCGGTTTTAAGAAAGAAGGCACGCCCCACGGTGAATTCAACGTAATTTTTTTTATTGCCGGGCATGGCAAAACCGAAGCATTCACCCCAGGCATCCATCTGCGCACGCGCGTCATGCACGATAATGACGCCGGTATCAAAAAGATTGCACAAACCCTGGAAGTTTTTGACCACTTGCAAATGCCTGGTGCTTTCAAAGGTTCCGAACCACTTTTCATACAGGGTTTGTTCCGGGCCAGCAGTTTTGGCTTTAAGAACGGTATCACGGGCAACATGTACTGCCATTTTGGCGCGATTGTAGGTTTCCCTGAGCTTGGTTTTATCGCCAATGTTGGCGCTCAAAGTAGCATCCAGTACCAGGCGGTCTGGTACATCACGATGCAGTGTGCGAATGGTGGCAATATTAGACATTCGGTGGGTACGGATCAGGCTTTGTAATTTTTCGACGGGTCCGACACCCGATGCATCAAGCTTACGGTTGCGAATCGAACCGAGATAATCTGAGCCTTTAATCCCGACCCAAATGTTAAATGCCTGGGCGAGATTCTGCAGGCTGCTGCCCGAACCTTTGGATCTTTCAAAAGCCTTGAAGGCTGCGTCCAGTCGTTTAAGTTCGGCAGACCGTCTATGGAAACGCTTTTTGGTCTGGTTCATCCATTCATCGTAGGTAATGTCGGTCATCAGTGGTCTCCTTTGGATAAGGGCCAGTTAACTGGCCCTGCCTGACTCAATACACGAGTTTGCTTCAATTGACTTTTATTGTTGCTGGAATTGCTGTTTGAACATTTCCTGCATTTTTTGTAATCGCTGGGGTGCTTCCGGTGGCATGTCCTGAGTGTGTTGTTGCATTTGCTGCATGATCTGGTCCATGTCCGGCATCTGTTGCATCATCTGCTGGCTTTGCTGTTGCACCTGCTGCATTTGTTGTTGCATGTCAGTGACCTGGTAATTTGCCGGGTAACTGTAGTGGTTAGGAGGTAGCTTGACCCCTTGCTTTATCGCGGTGATCTCTGATTCCACAAGCCCGCGCTGATCGAGAATTTTCATGGGAATGCCACTGGTTTTTAGGTGCTGGTTCATTTCCAGATCGGCTTGTTGGCATTCGTCCATTTGCCTGCCCATCATCGAGTAAAATCCACCACTCATGGAACTGGATTGTTGTTGCATCATGCCCATTGCATCCATCAGCGTTTCTACACCCTTGACTTTCATCGCATCGCGAGAACCGAAAACGGTGCCGCAATGGCGGCCGTTGACTTGAATATCGTATTTTCTGGTTTTGTAGCCCGCTATTTTGGGTCCTGTTCCCTTATCCACCAGTTTAATATCGAGCTTGCTGGTTGCCCCGGGTTGTTGCAAAGGTGGGATGTTGCCCATTTCCATCACTTGGCGACGTTGAGGATCAACCATAGCTACCCGGTTTTTTTCCAGGTCGATAATGATATGACCGGGCTGCTGGTTGTCATCCAAGCGCGCACTGTTGTCTTTCAGGCTGAAAGTGCTGGCGTTGCCATGCCGGTCGCGTGAAAATATTTGCGTATCTGCGAAGACGGTTGAACTGAACAGGCTGACTAGGATTGATGCTAAAACCGGCTTTAAAATATTCATCCTTTTCTCCTTGTTTAAAACTCTGATTAAGCGGCAAGCTAAGCTGTATTAAGAATTATTGCGCTTTATGCTTTAACTGTCACGTAATTCCTTAAACAGCTGTCGTGCAAAATGGGTTTGTTTGGTCTCATTTTTGGCCTGCGAATAATTTCTCCAGATCTGGCGAATTTTCTGGCGGTCAGCGCTTTCGTGCTGCAGACAATACTCGTGGATTGCGCTATCCCCCTGTTCTAGAATCTTGTCACGCCAGTGTTCGATGAGCTTGAACGATTGCACGGAATTTCTGTGATTATTCTCAATCTCCTCGACGGCCTGGATAATCGGCTCGGCATCAATAGCGCGTAATAGCTTGCCAATAAACTGATAGTGCCGTTTCAGAGCGCTGCGTTTATTGGACAGCCGTTGCGCCAGTTCGATGGCGTCGCGCAATTCCTCGTTCAGCGCAATGCTGTCCAGTTGTTCGGCATTGAGAGCGCTGAGTTTTTTACCCAGGTCCTGCAGTGCCAGACTATCCCGTTTCAACTGCGATTTACTGATCCATTCTTCCTCTTCTAAATCGTCTTGCGTTAACCCTGCAATCGGTGCTTCTGTTTGTTTGCTCATGTGCGTTAATATAAGCCTATGAAAGAGATAGAATTTAACAGTTTGAAGGTTTCTGAACAAAGCCTCAAGAATATTATTGCCGATACCCTGCAACTGGCCAAAGCACGTGGAGCGAGCCAGGCCGAGGCTGGCCTCACGGTGTCGGAGGGTATGACAGTTTCAGCGCGCATGCGCGAAGTGGAAACGGTTGAATACCAGCAGGATAACGGGCTCGGTATCAGTGTCTATTTTGGTTTGCATAAAGGCAGCGCAAGCACTTCGAGCCTGAATCCAGAGGCCATTCGCAAAACTCTGGATGCCGCCTGCAACATTGCCAAACATACCTCCGAGGATCCCTGTACCGGACTGGCGGATGCCGGGCTGATGGCCCAGACGTTTAAAGACCTGGACCTTTATCATGACTGGGCACTGGATACCCAGGCCGCTATCGACCTGGCGTTGGAGTGTGAAGCTGCGGCACTGGATTATGATACCCGTATCAGCAATTCAGAAGGCGCCTCGGTTGACCTGGGCAAGAGTGTTTCAGCCTACGGTAACAGTCATGGATTTTTGCAGTCGCAGAAAAAAACTCGCCATTCCATCAGTTGTTCCGTTCTGGCCGGCGATGAGCAGGGTATGCAACGCGATTATTGGTACAGTGTCAGCCGCTCCCCCAAGTTTTTGCAATCTGCGCAGCAGGTGGGACAGAAAGCGGCGCAGCGCACCGTGCAACGTCTGGGTGCGCGAAAATTAAAAACCGGACAGAGTGCGGTGATGTTGGTCCCGGAACTGGCACGCGGTTTAATCAGCCATCTCAACTCGGCTATCAGTGGCAATGCGCAGTACCGCAAGGCCAGTTTTTTGCTGGGTGCTGAAGGAGAACAGGTGTTCCCCGGTTTCGTTCAGCTCAGCGAGTTTCCGTTTGAGAAAATGGCACTGGGCTCGGCCAATTACGACGCTGAAGGCGTTGCCACCCGTGAGAACACGCTGGTCAAGGATGGCATACTGCAGGGTTATCTGCTGGACAGCTATTCGGCACGCAAGTTGAATCGGCAATCAACCGGTCATGCCAGTGGTGTGCATAATCTAAAATTGTCCGATACCGGTAAGAATTTTGATGACTGCCTGAATGCCATGCACACCGGTTTGCTGGTGACTGAACTGATGGGACAGGGTGTCAGTACCGTGACCGGGGATTATTCGCGTGGTGCGGCGGGTTTTTGGGTTGAAAATGGCCAGATTCAATACCCGGTGGAAGAGATTACCATCGCCAGCAACCTGAAGGACATGTATAAAGGGATTGTCGAAATCGGTAACGACATTGACCAAAGAGGGGCCATCCATTGTGGATCGATCGTGCTGGAAAATATGACCATTGCCGGGCAAGGATAATGATCAGGGTGCTGTTGACTGTCCTGTTATGGCTACCGCTAACGGTGCTGATGGCTGAGCCGAAGCCGACCACAGACAACCAGGCCGAACAACTGGCCGAGGATAAAGTGAATGGTTATGTCTTTGATATCACCGTACAAAATGAAAACCAGTTGAACGCCATATTCAAGCGTGCCGAACAATTACAGGGCCAGTTCAGTGCGGATCAGCACGGGCGTATCACATTGGTGTTACATGGCCAGGAGTTACGCCTGTTTCAAAAATCCAATACCTCTTCAATATCCTCGTCTCTGATTGAAAAGGCCCGGCAACTGGATCAAAACCAGCTGATCGATATCAAGGCTTGTCAGACGACAATGGATTTTTACCAGATAGAGCAGTCGGAACTGCCCGAATTTATCGAGCAGGTACCGCTGGCGCCGGTTGAAATTGAGCGCCTGCAGCGCGAAAAGGGTTATACTCGACTTTAACGGTTTACTGGCAACTTAGTCTAGTTTGTTGCGCCACATCACGATGTTATTACCATCGTCCTTGAGCTGTTCAATTTTTAATGGGGCCAGGGTGTCGCCCTGGTAATAGTAAATCATTTTATAATCTGAGCCATCCAGCACCTGGGTTACTTTGTCGACCCGCAATTCGCTGTCATCCTGCTGGATTTTTACATCCGCTTCCAACTGCAGTGTTGATTTAAAGAGTTTGCCTCTTTTATAAAAATTGATTTCGATCCGCTCAAGCCCATCCTGCTTCATGGTAGCTGGCAGCAGGTGTATGCTTTGAAAATTGTAAACGGGGGCGGGTAGGTCCAGCTCGCGTTTTTTTTCGCCGTTGGTGTAGTAGATGATTTTTTTATCCTGGTCGAACCAGGTTTTTTCCTTTGCGGGTTTGTTTTTGTAGTCGCCCTTTAATTCCTGCGAGAGAAGCAGGCCGTCGGGCGATTCTGTCATGCGGGTTTCGGCAAAGGGTTTTTTGCGTGTAAGCCATTTATAGAAACCCTTGGGTCGGGTCTTCATATTCCACGTCCACATGCCGTTGTGCTTGTTTAATTTAAAATGGGCAAAACCTACGTGTTGGTGATTACGAAAGACATCATAACGGGCGGAAAAGGGGCGGATTTCGCTGTTGTCGGCCAGCAGGGTGTTTTGAAAAAAAACCAGGGCTATAACACAAACCAGTCTACAGGGTATTGAACATAATCGCTTGTTGTAGTTTTTCATTGTCAAATAACGGCCAATCGTTGGTTAGTTTCAGTCGTTTTTCACTCAGCCATTTTAACACCAGTGGGTACATCTGGTATTCCAGGTCATGCGCTTTTTGTTGCATGCTGTGGATGTCGTCCCCTTCTTCAATGGGATATTCAGATTGCAGAATGACCGGGCCGGCATCAAGCTGTGGAGTGACTACATGTATGCTGACGCCATGTTTCTTGTCGCCATTGTCCAGAGCGCGCTGATAGGTATTTAATCCCTGGTACTTGGGCAGCAACGAAGGATGAATGTTCAAAATATTGGGAGAAAACTGTTTGATAAAATAGTCGGTCAGTATGCGCATGTAACCGGCCAGCACGATCAGCTGCGGTGAAAAGTTTTTTATTTCGCTGACCAGAACCCGGTCAAAATTTTCCCGCTCCGGATAGAGGCTGTGATCCAGGGCGATAGCTGGAATACCGTGCTTACGGGCACGTTCCAGGCCTAAGGCCTGTGGTTGATTGGAAATGACCGCGTTGATGCGCGCATTCAATGAGCCCGCTTCAATTGCATCGATGATGGCCTGCAGGTTACTGCCGTTGCCAGAAATGAGCACAACCAGTTGTAGAGGGGGTGCGGTATTCAAGATTTCAGAACAACAGAGTCGGTGGAGATTTTATCGGTAATGCGCCCAATCTTCCAGGCGTTCTCACCACTGGCATTCAACTGCTCGATACAGCTTTCCGTGTCGTCCGCGTCGACCACCAGCACCATACCTACACCGCAGTTGAAGGTGCGGAACATTTCAAGCTGTTCGATATTGCCAGTTTGTTGCAACCAGTTAAATACGGCCGGTAGGTTCCAACTGGACAAGTCAATTTCGGCGCAGCAGGATTGCGGTAATACCCTGGGCAGGTTTTCAATCAGGCCACCGCCAGTGATGTGTGCCATGGCATGCACGGTTTTTTGCCGGGTCAGTGCCAGCAGGTTTTTGCAATAAATTCGCGTGGGTTGCAGCAGAGCCTGGCCGAGGGGCTTACCGTCGCAATCCTGTTGCAGATCGGCATTGCTGACCTCAATGACTTTGCGAATCAATGAATAACCATTGGAATGCGGGCCAGAGGATGCCAGTGCAATCAGTTCATGCCCGGGTTTGACCTGACTGCCGTCAATGACGCGGTTTTTGTCGACAATACCGACGCAGAAACCGGCCAGATCAAAATCATCCTGTTGATACATGCCGGGCATTTCCGCGGTTTCACCACCGATCAGTGCACAGCCGGCCTGAACACAGCCCTCGGCTATCCCGTCGATCACCTGTTGGGCGATTTCCAGGCTCAGTTTTCCGGTGGCATAATAGTCCAGAAAAAACAGCGCTTCGGCACCCAGTACGGCAATATCATTGGCGCACATGGCAACCAGGTCGATGCCGATGGTGTCATACTGTTGCAGGTCTATCGCCAGCTTGAGCTTGGTGCCAACCCCGTCGGTACCGGAAACCAGTATGGGATGGGTGTAGCGATCAAGTGGTAAATCAAACAGACCACCAAAACCGCCGATACTGCCGACGCAACCCTCGCGCTGGGTCCGTTTAATAGAAGGTTTGATGCGCTCAATCAGCTCATTACCGGCATCAATATCAACCCCTGAATCGCGATAACTTAATGAGTCTGACGAAGTATTTTTAGAAGATTGCCCTGAATTCATGGTCCACTTGTTTAGGAATATTTAAGGGTGTGTTATTTTACACAGCCTGAAAAATAAATCCCTTGTTTCGAACAGGAACGAACCATCAATCCCTGGTATTTAATACAAACATGACGTTTAAGCCTGCAACTGTAAATAAGCCAAGTATTTTGATAACCGCTGTGCTGGTAGCGCTGCTTTTAATCAGCTCACCTTTAAAAGCGGCCCTGGTAGAGGATTTGTTTTCGATCGAATTGCCGGTGCCTGACCAAACCACCTCTCAGCGCCTGGCCGTATTCAGTCAGGCCTTTAAACAGGTTCTGGTCAAGGTGAGTGGCTCCGCCGAGGTGCTGGATCATCCCGGCTTGCAAATACCGCTCAAAAGCAGCGCACGTTATGTTCAACAATTTCGTTACCTTGTGCG
>JANTFY010000101.1 GCA_024763185.1 Gammaproteobacteria bacterium
GCCGCTGACGAGCAGGGTAGAGGCGTATACCGGATCGTCGGTTTCCTTTTCCACGGGTTGCGACTCACCAGTCAGGGCATGCTGGTCGATCATCGCCAGGCCATCGATGATCGTGCCATCGATGGTTACGATTTCCCCGGCCCTTAACACGACCAGATCACCGGCCTCGACTTCTGCGAGTGGCTTTTCTATTTCGACACCGTCTTTCATTATCCAGACCTTGTCCGGTTGCTGCTGCATCAGGCTGCTGATCAGGGGCTTGGACCTGCCCCGATTCAGGGACAGCATTTTGGCACCCGAGTGGTAAAAAAAGACGCCCAGCGCGATAAACATTTCCTGCCGAGTCAGGAAAGCAAGGATGATGTAGGTGCTGTAGAGTAAATCATGCCCGGCGGTGCGTCTTTCGATCAGCTGTCTTTCCCCGCGTTTGAGAATGGGTAGGCAGGTATAGATGATCAGGCCCATACTGGCCAGGTTTAACACGGGAAAGGATCGCGCCAACAGCGCCAGCCCCAATGAGGCCGTACCGGCCCTGAAATAGCGCTCACACAGCTCGTCCGATTCTTCAATATTGGTCAGCCTGGTCAGAGACTTGTGTGATTTCAGTGCGCGTTTTAATTCCTTTTTGGAATCCTCCTGGCGTTTTTTATAGTGGTCATAAATTTTCACCCCGGCATAAGAAGCCAACAAAAACCCGATCCTGAGTAGCATATTCGATATCCTCCGCCGGTTGTTTGGGTGATGTTTTAAGCCCGCTTTCTGTCAATATTACAGGACGGGGGGTAAGGTGTCAGGTGGCGTATCTTTACTTCCCCTGCATCCTAATCCTGCAGGCAATCCCTGATCGATTGTCCAAGCCGGGTCATTACGGTGAAATACAAATCTGGCCCTGGCGCCACATCGGCGCCTACTGGATCCAGTGACGCGGTTTTAATAGTTGTTCCGCGGATCAATGCATCGATCTTTTTAGTTGAGAATTCTGGTTCGGAAAAGACGCACTTAACCTGGCTGTCTTCGATCAGCTTATGCATCTCGCGCAGGCGCTTGGCGCTGGAAATCTCATCTGCCTGGAAGACAATCGAGCCGACAGCATTTAAATGATAGCGTTTTTCAAGATATTGATAACCGTCGTGGAAAACCATGTAGGGCAATCCGGTGACCGGTTTCAGTTCTGAAGCCAGGGTCAGATGCAGGCGCTCCAGTCGTTGATCGAGCTTGTTACCGTTTTGTTGGTATTTGGAAGCGTGTTGCGGATCGATCTCACTCAAAATATGCACAATTTTCTTCAGCATGATCCTGGTGTTGAGGGGGTCCAACCAGACATGTGGGTCGATATTATCCAGTACACCCTCGTGCGCTTTGTGTTTCGCGTGATCATCATGATGTCCGTCATGTTCTTCGTCATGCATGTGCTCTACATGATGTTCTTCGTGTGTTTCGTGGTCGGCATGGTCTTTGTGTTTCTCCTGGTGCGCGTGTTCTTCTTTATGTTGTTCATGTTTGTTAGGGTCGGCATGCTCATCGTGTTGTTCCCCGTGCTCCATGTGACCGCCATGACCGTGATCATGATCCGACTGCCAGCGTTCACCGCCGCGGATCTCCAGCAGCCGGATTCCGGGTGTCTTGGACAGGGAGACAACCCGTGCATTTCGGGTCAGGCTGGATAGTGGTTTTATCAGGAATGGCTCGACATTGTCCCCCGCCCAGAAAACAGCATCCGCATCCTGCAGAGCGCTGGCGTCACTGGGTTTGAGCCGGTAAGTGTGTGGGGATGCATTTCCTTTGACGATCAGGTGGGGCGTGGATACGCCCTGCATGACCCCGGCAACGATCGAATGCAGAGGTTTTATGGAAACAACAACATGCGGAGAGGCATGGTTATCTGTCGCGAATGCCTGGGGTGAAATGAAAAATAACAGGCTTGCAAAGGTAGCAATCCAGGGGTTGGACAATTTATAACTCATTTTTTCCTCTTTGTAAGAGCGGGTGATGTTAGAGATTTTGTTTTATTTGGCTGTTTATATGGATTGCCATATATATATGCCGTATGATATATAATGAATTCAGGTGTTGTCTAATGGTTTTATATTATCCAAACCTGCATTTGCGGAAATAAAACAGTCCACCGCATTGCTTGGATTTATATTATAAACATGATGATTTATTATTATTTACCGGACAAAAAACTGGAAGCCCGGAAACGGGTTAAGAACAAAAAAACATCTGGTTCAGGTCTTGTTTCAGTACTCGATGCCTTGCAGACACGGTTTAGCTTCTTTATCGCACAGGCAGGTGAATGTTTGACCTAATTCAGGCACATAATTAATAACCCTTAGGAGTTACAAATGATAGCCATCGATACTGATCATAATAATATCTTACCCATCGGTAAGTCAGAGCGAGCGGCGATCATGATGAATGAACACATCGTGGCGTCTATGACCGTCGGCCTGATACCCATGCCGGTGGTTGATTTTGCCGCTTTAACCGGTATTCAGCTTAAGTTGATTCACGGCCTGAGCAAGCTCTACGGCAAGGAGTTCTCGGAGAATCGCAGCAAAGCGTTGATTGCATCGCTGGTTGGCGGAGGGCTACCGGTTACCTTGACGCGCATGGCCAGCATGGCGAAGTTCGTTCCCGGCGTGGGCTCGGTCGCCGGTACTGTGGGCATGGTTACTTTGGGCGGTGCTTCAACCTATGCCCTGGGCAGGGTGATTAGCGAACAGTATGAAAGCGGGCTCAGCCTGAACCAGTTGAATACCGCGTCGCTTAAAAAATCTTTCACCAAAGAGTTCAAGGCTGGCAGGAAAGTGGTCGCCCGGTTAAAGAAAAGCAAGCAGCATGACCACGACCACCACCATGACCATGGCCACGACCACGACCACGACCACGCCTGCGGTCACGATCATGGTCACTCGCATGACCATGCCCACAGCGAGCACGATCATGACCATCATCACGACCACCATGACCATGGTGCCTGTGGTGATGATGCCTGCGGCCATGACCATGCCCATGATGATGTCACTCTGGAAAAATACCGGCACAAGATTCTGCTCAGTGGTTCCACCCTGCTTGGGCTGGGTTCCCTGCGCCTGTTTTATCCTGCCCTTGTAGTCAGCAGTCCGGTGCCGGTGTTCCTGATTGCCGGAACCGCAACCCTGATGACCGGTTCCAGTTATATCAAGGGGCTTTGGAGCTCAATGAAGAATCGCAAGGTTAATACGAACACGCTGGTGGGCAGCGCGACGCTCGCCAGCCTTGCCATGGGTAACGGTTTGACTGCGCTGGCAGTGCTATTTCTGCTCAATGTGGGAGAGCATTTTGAAGCGATTACCTTGCGTAAAACCAATAAGGCGATCAAGAACTTGCTGGAAATCGATGAACATGAAGAGGTATGGGTTGTTACTCTGACCGAGGATGGGCAGGAAGTGGAAACCCGTCAATTGCTGTCAGAGGTTAAAATAGATGATCAACTGGCTGTGTATGCCGGGCAACGATTTCCGGTAGATGGCGTGGTTGTTGACGGCGAGGCCCGTGTCAACCAGGCGCCGGTGACCGGGGAAGAGAAGTCAGTGGGTGTCAAAGCGGGTGATCCGGTGTTTGCCGGTTCCATCCTGATCAACGGCAAGGTTATCGTCAAGGTCGAAAAAGTCGGTCAGGACACCGTGGTGGGGCGCATTATAGAGCGGGTTCACGAGGCTGAGGAATTGCGTCCGCCTATCCAGACAGTGGGTGAAGAATTTTCGCGCCGTTTTGTGCCATTTTCCTTCGCCATGTCAGGAGCCGTTCTGTTACTCACCCTGGATCCGACCCGGGCCCTGACGATGCTACTGATTGCATGCCCCTGTGCGGTCGGTCTGTCGACACCCACTTCGGTCAGCGCTTCGATCGGTAACAGCGCCAAACGTGGCATACTGGTGCGGGGTGGCAGTTACCTGGAAGCCGCCGCACAGGCCGATGTGATCGTGTTCGACAAAACCGGTACCTTGACCACCGGCCTGCCCAGCATTACCCGTATCATCGCCTGCTGTGATGAGTACAGCGAGGACCAGGTCATCGCGATGGCTGCCACCGCTGAACTGCATTCCGACCATCCACTGGGCGAGGCCATTATCTCTTACGCCAAAGAGAATAATATCGTTATCGATGCGCACGAATCCTGTCACAGCATCGATGGTTATGGCATGCGCGCTGCCTGGAAGGGTGGTTCCGTGTTTGTCGGTAATCGGCGCCTGATGAATAACTTCGGTATCGAGGTGTCCGACTCGGTCCAGGCTCAGTACGATGAATTCAGCAAGACCGGGGAAACTGTCATCTTTGTGGCTTTCAACGGTCTCAGTATCGGTCTCATCGGCATACGCAGCACCTTACGCCCGCATGTGTCAGAGACCATCGAGCAATTGCGCCAGCGCGGAATCAGCAAAACCATCATGCTGACCGGTGACCAACGGGAATCCGCCAGAATGGTGGCCAAGGCTGCCGGTATCGACGAATGGCATGCCGAGCTGATGCCGGAAGATAAATACCAGATCGTTCGCAAGATGCAGGCCAAGGGTCTCAAGGTAATCATGGTGGGTGATGGCATTAATGATGCGCCGGCGCTGGCCATCGCTGATGTCGGCATTGCGCTCGGTACCGGAAGTTCGGATGTGGCCATAGAGTCTGCGGATATTGCATTATCCAGCGAGGATTTCCGCAAGCTGGATGAGGCCATCCAGATCAGCAACAAGACCATCACAACGATCCGCCAGAACTATGGCATGGCCCTGGTGATCAATGCTGGTGGCCTGGTCGCTGCCGCCATGGGCATGATCCACCCATTCGCTGCTGTCATTCTGCATAACTTTTCTACCGGGGCAGTGTTGATAAATTCTTCCGGCCTGGTGGGTTATAGCCCCGATGAAATCAAAAAACTCAGCGCCAAATCCAATGGACGCAAGCGCTTTATGTTTTTGGCGCGCAATAACCGTAATCATGAATCTGCTGAGGCCAATAAAGTGGATGAAAAGGATGACGAAAGTCAGGCCGGGCTCAGAGCGGTAAGCTAATGACCACGATGCGGACAGAAACATCAACCGGCGCTGAAGAAGTTCGGCCGAAGTCTGCGCTTGAACCACTGATTTCTGCAGAAAATGTGTCTTACCACGCCAGTGGTCGGCAGATACTGCAGGATATATCGCTTACCGTGGCAAGAGGGGAGACTGTCACCGTGGTAGGGCCCAATGGAGCCGGTAAAACCACCTTGCTCAGGGTGCTGCTTGGATTGATTTCCCCCACCAGTGGCCGCGTTACCAGCAAGCCCCATCTGCGCATCGGCTACCTGCCGCAGAAAATTCATATAGACCCGGTGTTGCCGCTGTCGGTCAACCGCATCATGACCCTGACGGGAAGTTTCACACAGGAACAGATTCAGGCCGCGCTGGAGGAAACCGGTGTATCGCATCTAAATGGTCAATCCGTGTTTAACCTGTCGGGCGGTGAATTCCAACGCATGATGCTGGCGCGGGCACTGCTTCGTAATCCTGAATTGCTGGTTCTGGATGAGCCGGTGCAGGGCGTTGATTACCTGGGTGAAGCTGAACTGTATGAACTCATTGCCAATATCCGAAAAAAATACAGTTGCTCAGTGTTGATGATTTCGCATGACCTGCATGTGGTGATGAGTTCAACAGACCGGGTGATCTGTATTGATCAGCATGTCTGTTGCCAGGGTAAGCCGCAATATGTCTGCAATCATACCGAGTTTCAGCGTTTGTTTGGCCGGCAATTTTCCGAATCATTGTCTGTCTACAGTCACGATCATGATCATCGACATGATATCAGCGGTAACATTCAAGAGAAAAACCAATGACGTTGCTGGATGATTTTTTATGGCGGGCTATTTTTGCCGGCCTTGGCATAGCGATCGTTGCCGGGCCTTTGGGGTGTTTCGTGGTCTGGCGCCGCATGGCTTATCTTGGCGATACCATGTCGCATTCTTCCCTGTTAGGCATTGCCATGGGATTCTTACTGCAAATTAATTTAATACTGGCCGTGTTTGTTGTCGCTGCTCTGGTGGCGATCCTGTTGTTTTTGTTGCAACGACAAAAACAGCTGGCAGCTGATGCCATTCTGGGCACGCTGGCGCATGCATCACTGGCTTTGGGTGTGTTGGCAATCAGCCTGATGACCTGGATTCGTGTGGACCTGATGAGCTTTCTGTTTGGTGATATTTTATCGGTTGAGATCAGCGACCTGTATCTGATCTATGGAAGTGGCCTGATTGTTTTGTTGGTCATGCTGAAAATATGGAAGCCGCTGTTAGCCATAACGGCTAATGAAGAGTTGGCGCGTGCAGAAGGCATACCCTCGGTGCCTCTACAACTGATTTTTATGTTGCTGATCGCACTCATTATTGCCCTGGCGATGAAGATTGTGGGTGTATTGCTGGTTACCGCATTACTGATCATACCCGCGACAGCGGCCAGACGTTTTAGTAAAACACCGGAGCAAATGGCAGTCATAGCCGTTTTGATCGGTGTGGCATCCGTTTTTATCGGATTGTTTACATCATTGGAATTTGACACCCCTTCGGGGCCTTCTATTGTGATTTCAATTGTGCTGTTTTTCTTCCTGTCGTTTATTTTACCGGCACCCAAAACGTATGTATTACGTTAGTGCCAGCAGGCCTGGTAATAACGGTATCTGAACAGTTCCACAATAGTTCCAGGATTAGCGGGGTCACAGTGTCATGGTGGGTGTTAAATAATACCCAACACATGTAAAGAATTAGTAACATTTTAGGAGATAAAAGAAATGAAAACAGAAACTGTAGCCATTATCGGTGCTGGCCCCGTGGGCCTTGCAGCCGGCGCTCATGCGCTTGATCGTGGACTGACACCCATCATATTTGAACAGGGTGCGGAGGTCGGGCACGCCATGCGCGAATGGGCTCACGTGAAAATGTTTTCTCCCTGGAAGTTCAATATCGATGTTGCCGCCGAAAAACTGTTAAACGATGCAAGCTGGACCAGGCCTGATGATGAGGAGCTGCCGACCGGCGGGGAATTGGTTAAGTCTTACCTTGAACCTCTTGGCACAAAAACAATTCTTAAGGAGCATATAAACTTGTCATCTGAGGTGACCGCGATTGCCCGATCAGGTTTTGACAAGCTTAAAACAGAGGGGCGGGAAGCGGCACAATTTGAAATCCGTTACCTACAAAACGGGACACAAAAGATAGCCTATGCCGATACTGTGATTGATTGCGCAGGCACCTGGTTTACCCCAAACCCGGGAGGGACCAGTGGGTTGCCTGCTATTGGCGAGCTCGAAGCCGCTGGACATATCAGCTATATCATGCCGGATGTGTTGGGCACAAAACGAGACAAGTTTGCCAATAAGCGTGTTGCGGTTCTGGGTGGAGGACATTCTGCCGTTGGCACCATTCTCGACCTTATCAACTTGAAAGAATCAGAGCCTGATACAGCCATCACCTGGCTTGTCAGGAGTGAACATACAGAGCGTTCATTTGGTGGTGGCGATGCCGACCAGATTGAAGCGCGGGGTGCCATCGGCACAAAATTCAAACACCTGGTCGAAAGTGGTCAAATAGAAATCGAATCGGGTTTTCACTTGACACAGGTTTCAGAACAGGCAAACGGTTTAAAGCTGGTGTCAGGTCTTGCGGGTGATGGCCGACATGTGATGGCTGACGAATTGGTTGTTGCAACCGGCTTCCGCCCAGATTATTCCTTTGTCAGAGAGTTACGGCTTGAACTGGATCCGGCAACTGAATGCCCACCCATTCTTGCGCCCATGATCGACCCCAACGTACATTCCTGTGGAACCGTTCGGCCCCATGGTGCACGTGAGCTGTCACAACCGGAAGCAGGGTTTTACATTGCTGGCATGAAGTCTTACGGGCGCGCGCCTACGTTCCTGATGATTAC
>JANTFY010000102.1 GCA_024763185.1 Gammaproteobacteria bacterium
CCCCGGTCGTGGTCAGGCCCGATATCGCCTCAAACACCGCATCGGTCACCGAAATATCATGAATTCCCGATAAGTACAGCGGCAAGCCACCGGCACTACCAAGCACGAACCAGAACAGTACCACCACCATAAAACCGTCGCGCAAACGCAGGTCATTGGTATGTTTGCGTAACGGAAGAAACAGTATAAAACCACTGAGCAGCAACAGTGCGAAAGATTCCAGGAATGGCATACTGGTATTTTCCTGGTATATCAGATCCACCATCACTGGCGGCAACATGGCGAAACTGAACAGCATCAGCAGCAGCCCGAGTATTCTTATAATGACCAGGTATTGCATAACGTCAGGTTATCTTGAAAAATTCATTAGATATAGGTGATGGCCACCTGGAACAGCTTTTCAACATCCTTGATATCACGCTTATCGGTAAGAAATAAAATCACGTGATCTTCCGATTCTATCACCGTGTCATGATGAGCAATAATAACATCGTCGCCGCGCACTATGGCACCTATTCCCGTGCCTCTGGGTAGCTTGAGTTCATCGATGCGTCGCCCAACCACTTTGGATGAACGACTGTCACCATGGGCAATGGCCTCAATAGCTTCCGCCGAACCGCGGCGTAAAGCATGAACAGCCACGACATCACCACGCCGGATGTGCGCCAGCATGGCGCCAATGGTGACCTGGTGCGGCGAGATGGCAATATCAATCAAACCACTTTCCACCAGGTCAACATAAGCCGGCCGGTTAATCAACGACATAACCTTGCGTGCACCCAGCCGCTTGGCCAGCATGGCGGACAGAATATTAGCTTCATCATCATTGGTCAGCGCACAAAATACGTCCATGGCTTCGATATTTTCTTCCAGCAGCAGGTCCGGATCGGCGGCATCACCATGCAACACAATGGTGGAATCAAGAATGCCCGCCAGGTGTTTGGCACGACTTTTATCAGTCTCTACAACCTTAACCTGAACCTGTTTTTCCAGTATCGAAGCCAGTTGGCCACCAATATTACCACCACCCGCCAGCATCACCCGTTTAATGGGTTTATCCAGTTTGCGCATCTCGGCAATAACCGTCGGGATATGCTTTCTGGCCGCGACAAAAAAGACTTCATCATCAACTTCAATAACCTGTTCCGCCGAGGGCGGTATCGATTGCCCGTGGCGAAAAATAGCAGCTACCCGCATATCCACCCCGGGGATATGTTTACGAACCGTTTTCAGGGCATGTCCGACCAGGGGGCCGTTATTGTAGGCCTTTACCGCCACCAGCTGCACCTTGCCATCGGCAAAATCCAGCACTTGTAAAGCACTGGGATGTTCGATCAGGTGATGAACGTACTCGGTGACCAGGTTTTCTGGGCTGATGATGACATCAACCGGCACCGCTTCTTCACTGAACAGCTCTTGTTTTTGCATATACTCCTGTGAACGGATACGGGCAATCTTGGTTGGGGTGTGAAACAGGGTGGAGGCAATCTGGCAGGCAACCATGTTGATTTCATCACTGTTGGTCAAAGCAATCAACATATCCGCATCATCCGCTCCGGCACTTTTTAATACTGAAGGGTAGGAACCGTTGCCGCAAATGGTACGCAAATCAAGCCTATCCTGTAATTCGGACAGTATCGCCTGGTCGACATCGATGACGGTAATTTCATTTGATTCTTCCCGGGCCAGTTCACTCGACACAGATGAGCCCACCTGCCCGGCGCCCAGAATGATGATATTCATAGCGATTTATTTCCTGGTTTGCAAACCCAACGCCTTTAACTTACGGTACAGGTTGGTACGTTCCTGACCGATTTTTCGGGCAAGTTCCGACACATTATACCCGCAAAGCTCCAGTTGTTTTTGTAGATATTTGCGCTCAAAAAATTCTCGCGCCTCACGCATGTCCATATTTAAATTCACCGATATTTGTAACATATCGGCTGAACTTTCCCTTTCCGACTGATGGGCCAGCCTTAAAAATTTCCCAATCTCATCCAGCTCGACATTGTCTTCATCACTGTTCGAAAGAATCTGCCGGATCACCGATTTAAGTTCTGTTAAACCGCCCTGCCAAAGATGATTACGAATCAGGTTTTGCGCCGCCACGCCGAAGTGTCGATAGGGTAAACCCTGTTGTTCACTGAACCAGGTAACATAGTATTCAAGCAATTCAGGAATATCTTCAATGCGTTCGTTCAACGATGGAATTAAAGTTGCGCTGCGCCAGTAGTCTGCCAGTTCCGGCAGAATTTCGCTTTTGTGGCGTAACGTCTCATAATCATAGTGACTGGCAACCACCAGCCGACCCGACGAGGTCGGTACAGAGGGGCTTTGCAACTGTTGCAGTAACAGGCGCTGCTGATCGATGGTCAGATCGGTGATCTCGGCTATATAGACATTATGAGTGAGGCCGTGCTGGGAATGCCGGATATCTTCGATTGCAAAGCGAGTCTCAAGCGTAACCGGCTGCTGTGAAAAAATGTAATTCGCCCAAATGTGCAAACCTGAACCCTGTGGACCTGACAGAAAAACCGGTTTTAAATTCTGTGCCAATGCCTGCATGGTTTGCCGCAGGTTTTGCATAATCCGGCTGTTGCCGACGGGCATTTCCAACACCTGCTGTTTAGCCTGATCACCAGCCTGACTACTGGCCAATGCTGATTTAACGGTACGTAACAATTTTGCCATTGACAACGGTTTCTCGACAAAATCAAAGGCCCCAAAACGGGTTGCCTCCACCGCGGTTTCCACCGTTCCATGCCCGGACATCATGACGACCGGGCAACTTAATTCATTATTTTCACTCCATTGTTTTAGCAGGCTGACACCATCCATTTCCGGCATCCAGATATCCAACAATACCAGGTCGGGGGCAAAGGCCTGTCTGCTGGCAACGGCCTGTTGTGCATTTTCTGCCAAGTCCACCAGGTACCCTTCGTCTTCCAGAATATCCTTGAGCAAAGCCCGGATATCCGGCTCATCATCCACCACTAAAATTTTCGTATTCATCGATAATCTACAAACCCGCTCATTGTTTTTTCGTCACCGCCGGCAGCCTTAGGGTAATTTTTGCCCCGCCCTTGTCCGTGTTTTCTGCCCACACCTGTCCGCCCTGTTCTTCCACAATCTTTTTCACGATAGCCAGACCCAGTCCACTCCCTCCGCTCTTGGAAGTCACGTAGGGCTCAAACAGGTTTGGCAGGATTTCTTCATCAAAACCTTTACCATTATCTTCCACTGACATGCCCACAAAATCGCAACCGTATTGCTCGATACAAGAGGTTGTGATGCGCACCCAGCCTTTTTCTGCCACAGCCTCCAATGCATTTTTGACCAGGTTGTGAATTAACTGGCGCAGGCGCACCGCATCGGCCTGTACTTGTGGCACTGATTTATCCAGATCGAGTTGAATTTCAACGCCACTGCGAAAATCCCGATACAGCTCCAGCACTTCCGTCAACATGTCATTGAGGCTCAAGGGCTCTACATGCTGGCTTGGGGAACGCGCATAATCGGTAAAGGTGTTTACCATCGATTTCATCGCTTCCACCTGTTGCACGATGGTATGGGTATAGCGATCAAGCAGTTCCTGCCGGTCTTCATCCACCTGTCCTGCCAGCTTGCGTTGCAGACGTTCAGCCGACAGTTGTATCGGGGTTAGCGGATTTTTTATTTCATGCGCCAGGCGCCGGGCCATTTCACTCCAGGCTGAATTTTTCTGCGCCTGTATCAACTCGGTCAGGTCATCAATCACCAGCACATGTTCGCGCAAATCCTGGAAACTGCTTTCCAGTTCAGTCCCCCTGACACGTAACACCTTATGACCACTTTGCCCCAGGATAACCACTTCTTCCTGCCATTCCTGGTGCTGTTTTATCTGCTGCCGGACCACGTCAAAAAAAGGTTCCAGTTGCGGGTATTGGAGAATGACCTGCTCAATAGTCTGGTCAGAAAAACAACTCGGTTCCACGCCGAAAATCAATTCGGCTGCACGATTTCCGCGTTTGATCAAGCCGGTTTCATCGATGGTCAAAACGCCGGAATTGATATGTTCCAGCACCGAGCTGAGGTAATTCTTTTGCAAAGCTTCCATCAACTGGCTCTTGTCTGCAATCGCCCTGGCACGGGAAATCTTGCGTGTCATGGTATTAAACGAACGGGTTAAAAATCCCAGTTCATCCTCTCCCGAAACCTCCAACTGCTTTTCGTAATCTCCGTCGGCAACCGCCCTGGTACCCTCCACCAGGTCATTAATGGGGGACACCAGCCGCCGCGCCGACAAGAACGCAATCAAAATCGCAGACAACACGCTCAGCAACCAAACCACAGAAAGTGCCAGGGTAAAACTGGTTTTCAGTGGTTCACGCAAAACCGCCAGTTCGCGGTATTTTTCATGCGCCTGCTGCACGGCATGGGTCAGTTCATTCACCTGGTCGGTTATCGGGAACAGCGCCTGCAGGGTCTGTTTATTACCTAACGCGGAAAGGCCGCCAACCGGAAGCACGACACGTATTTGCAATCCGGTGGCCGGATCATCTTCCAGTTTCAGATAGTGATCCCCTTCGGTCAATTCTCCATACTCGGTGCGTGCCAGCGCGATGGGCAACTCGGCCGAATTTTCACTGCTGGAACCTAGAATAACACCGCTTGCGCCCACCAGCGTCAGTTCGTTGGCCATGTACTGAATACGCGCATCATTGAGATAAACGACTAACAGCTCATCCGGCACCGAGGGTATTTCTCCGGCGATCAGCCGCGTTTTTTTGAGCGCTTCGCGTTTGCGCAAATCCAGTGTGCTGCGCCCCAGTTGCAGGGAATCTTCCAGAGCCTGCTCAACACCCACATCAAACCAGCTGTCGATGCTGCGATGCAAAAAGGTCAGCGAAAAATAATACACGATGCTTACCGGAATAATGGTCAGAATCACGAACACACCTATCATGCGGGTGGTCAGGCGTGAACCGATCGCTTTCAGGCGGTACTGAACCACCAGTTTATAAACGTTGTAGACGATCAGCCCCAGCAACAGGATCAAACCGATCGCATTGAAAAACACCAGCACGGTGTAGTACTTGCCGAAAGACGCGGAGTTGGAGGTCGCATCACTGATTGAATACAGTGATACCAGCAGCAGTATCAACAGTGCAATGATGGGGGCTGAATTTCGAAGCGCTTTATTCATGGATTCACCACCCACTCGTACCAGTCGCTGTTAAGTGCCCAGTTATTTTCCCACAGGGAGGACGATTTTAAAGGCACCGGCAATTCTTTACTATCCACGCCGAAACGCAGTTGGGCCTTGTACTTTTTATCAGCAGACAGTGGGTTATTATCCAACAGGGGAAAATTGATTAACACCGACAAGTGCTCCAGAGCCTCGCCCAGCGAGGCATAGAAACGTTTACTGCCCGCATTGACATCCAACACGGACACCGCATCCAGCAACAAATGGTATCGAATCCGGTATTGCTGGCGGATAAAAACCACTTCCTTATCCAGCCACAGCTTCCGATTTTCCAGGACCTTGATTTCCATCGCCAGGGGTAATTCAAAACCCTGTTCAACGGCCTTTTCAACATAGCCGGGTAATTCAATGGTAAACACCGCGTTCAAGAAATAGACGCTGCCATCCAGTTTTGAACTGGCAGATTCAACCGTAAAAGCCGGCCCGGCAAACCCGACAGCCGGGCTCATCATGAGCAACAGCAGAAAAAAGCACTGCAACGAATATTGGCCAGACTTTACAGCTTGCATAAGTTTTACGCGATCTTTTCCAGACAGGCATAGTAAAACCCATCCATATTGTTTGATCCTGGCAGTATTTGCCTGCCCAGTGGTCTTGGTTGCCCCCATTGTACTGCGTTTATAATTCGTTCAACACAGTTGGCCTGTTGCCCGACAAAACTTTGCAGCTGATGCTCGTTTTCATCCTTGAATATTGAACAGGTACTGTACACCATCAACCCTCCGGTTTTTAACAGCGGCCATAACGCGTTCAACAAAGCGCGCTGCTGCCTGACCAGGCCACTGACGTCTTCTGCCTTGCGTAACAAACGGATATCAGGATGACGACGAATAATACCACTGGCGGAACAGGGTGCGTCGAGCAGGATACGATCAAACGGTTCACCTTCATACCAGCCAGACGGCTCAGAACCATCCGCTTGCAACAGTTTTGCATCCAGGCCGGCTCTTTGCAGATTCTCCTCCACCCGTTTTAAACGCGTTGCATCTTTATCGAGTGCTGTCACTTGTAAGCGTGGAGCGGATTGCATGATATGCAGGGTTTTTCCGCCCGGTGCCGCGCAGGCATCGAGCACACTCATCCCCGCTTTGCAATCCAGCAGTTGTGCAGCAATCTGGGCCGAGGCATCCTGCACACTGACCAGGGCATCTTCAAATCCGGGCAAGGTTTCTACGGGCTGCGCTTTTTGCAAAACCACCGCCTGCCGGATAAGTGGGTGCGGCACCGCGTTTATTTTTTGCAGCATCAGCTCATGCAGGTAATCTTCACGTGAAATTCGCGACAGGTCGACACGCAACACCATGGGGGCTTGCAGATTGCCTGCCTGCATCATGGCGAAAGCCTCGTCACCCCAGTCCTGTTGAAGTTTTTTTTGAATCCATTGCGGGTAAGCCAGCGCATGTTCCTGCGCGGACAATTGCGCACTATTCGTCTTGTCGAGATCGGATTGTTGACGGATAAAGGACCTTAAAATCGCATTAACCAGACCTTTCGCCCAGTTTTTCTTAATCGACCGCAACAGCTTGACACTTTCATTGACAGCCGCATGATCCTCGACACGCATGAAGCGAATCTGATACAGACCCAGCAGCAAAACCAGCTGAACATCCCGGTCTTTCGCTTTTAAGGGTTTTTTAAGCAGTGCACTTAACTGTTTTTGCAGAACGAAATAGTAGCGACAGATCCCATGACTCAATTCACTGCAAAAGGCCTTATCCCTGTCGCTTGGAAGCTTATGCAACTGCTGTTCCAGTTGCTGGGTTAATGACTGACCTTTGGCCACAACCTGAAAACAAACCTTTAAAGCAACTTGTCTTGCATTTACCGCTTTGTCACTCACCAAGAACTTCATCCGTCAGGTCACGCGCGTTAAACACCTGTGCCGCACTGGTACGCTTTTTTCCGGCAAACTGCAATTCGTCGATAATTAAAACACCTTGTCCACAGCACACCTCCATTCCGTGTCGGTCATGACGGACAATTTGGCCCGGCTTGCCTTTGACTGTTTCGGGTTTATAGGACGCGGACCAGATTTTAACGCTCTGTTGGTGCAAACGGGTAAAACTGACCGGCCAGGGATTAAATGCTCGAATCTCCCGATGTAAAATCTGCGCACTCTTTTGCCAGTCGATTTCGGCTTCCTGCTTGCTTAATTTACGCGCATAACAGGCTTGCGCATCCTCCTGTTGCTCAGGCTGCAGGGTACCCTGCTCAATGGCACCGATGGTGTCCATCAATAAACCGGCTCCCAGTTGTTTAAGTTCATCATGCACAAAAGCCGCTGTCATGTTTTCATCCAGTTGCATAGTACTTTTTGCCAGCATCTTTCCCGTATCCAGACCCTCATCCATCTGCATCAGTGTGATACCTGTTTCCCGGTCACCGGCCAGGATGGCACGCTGAATGGGGGCTGCCCCGCGCCAGCGCGGCAACAGCGAGGCATGAATATTGATACAACCCAGGCGGGGAGCCTGTAAAACAGCACTCGGTAACAGAAGGCCATAAGCCGCCACCACCATCAGGTCAGCCGCAAAGGCTTGAAGTTGTTCGACGGCCTGAGG
>JANTFY010000103.1 GCA_024763185.1 Gammaproteobacteria bacterium
CTGATACCGATATTGAAATATATCGATGAACACCCATCTATGATGGTAAGTATTGAGCAACTGGATAAAAGTATTGAAAATCTGTACGTGCCCGTCAGCACGCTGATTCTGAACGAATGGAATTTCGATCCTGAATTCGTGCAAATCGTGGAAAATGAAAAAAACTGGGAAAGAGACAGCGGTGAAGCGATTGATTATGTCGATATCATTATTGCATCCAGGCTGATTTATATGCAGGAGCACGGTCAACAAAATGATCTAGCGGTAGACAATATCGATACCCTACCGGTGATGAGAAAGCTGAAACTGCACGAATTTGATGATGAGGGTCACTTTTTCATGGACAGGGCGCTGATGGAAATTGAGGAAATGCAGCGTTTATTGCATACCGCCTGAACGTGCGATTTTATCCGGATTTTTTTTAAAAATTTATTAGGAATAAATCATGACTGAACAAAACCATATCGTCTGTGCATCCTGTGGTGCTATCAATAACGTACCAAAGTCACGCCTGGGTGATAATCCGGTGTGCGGTAAATGTAAGAAACCACTGATGAATGGACAGCCGCTGGAATTGAACGAAGCAGGATTTAACCGCTTCGTGGAAAAAAGTCATCAACCCTTGCTGGTTGATTTCTGGGCTCCCTGGTGCGGCCCCTGCAAGATGATGGCCCCGGTATTTGCCCAGGCAGCCGCACAACTGGAACCCGACTTCCGGTTGATCAAGGTCAATACGGAAAATGAACAAAACCTCGCCGGTCGCTTGCGCATACAGTCGATACCCACCCTGGCCATATATAAAAATGGACAGGAAATTGTACGTCAACCCGGCGCTATGGGTCTGGGGGATCTGATCAACTGGGCAAGGAGCCATGCCTGAGGAAAAAGTTAGGATCGATAAGTGGTTATGGGCGGCCCGTTTTTTTAAAACCCGTGCGTTGGCCAGCGAGGCAGTCAATGGCGGCAAGGTGCATTTGCAGGGGCAAAGGATCAAGGCATCCCGTGCCGTCAAGGTAGATGACATTTATGAAATTCAGCGTGGTTATGATCGTCTGCAGGTTGTCGTCTTGGGGCTTTCTGCCAGGCGCGGGTCGGCTTCTGTCGCTCAAACCCTGTACCAGGAAACAGAGCAAAGTATTAAGCGCCGTGAAAAAGAGTCAGAGCAAAGAAATCTGGCAAGACTGCAAAGACCGATACTGGATCATCGCCCCAGTAAAAAAGAAAGACGTAAAATCAGGGATCTGACGGGTAAGTATTAGCGCTACTTGTCGGTGACGACATCATGGCGATGCTGGGTATTCAATAATTGCAGAATGGTGCTTCTGACTTCAATGCTGAGCAGGATGCGAATATCCACATTCACCTGGTCGAAGGATTCCTGGAATACCAGGTGGTCATTTTCATCGCGTTCAATAAATCCCCGTTTAAACAAGGTATTGATGAAATGTCCGAATAACTGGCGATCATAAAAATCGGGAGAATTAATGCCATACAGCATGGAAATCTTTTTCGCCACCAGGTGGCAACGTTGTTCCAGCTCCTGTTCGCTTAATGGATTACCCCCACTTTCCCATAACACGACAAAGGTCATGTAGTAGCGTTCCAGTACCGGCTGTGCGATATGGGCCAAACGGCTCATGATTAAATAATGCACATCACTGCGATCCGGACGTTTCAAGGTATTGTCCTTCTTGGACAGCACTTTTTCCTCGACCAGGAAGTCGATGATCTGGGGTATGAAATCAGCCAGTTGCTGAGCATTCCATTGCAAGTGTAATTCTGCCGCCAGGAAAGGATAAACATATTCCACGATACTGATCAGTTTGTCCTGTTTGATGGTGCGCGTATTGAGAAAACAACAGGCGACCAGTGAGGGTATGATCAATGTATGCAAGCTGTTATTACGGTAATAACTCATCAACACGGCATGTTCGGGTTTCAGGTAAATAATGTCTCCCAGTTGATGATGGTGAATATGAATCAGACCCTGTTGTTCAATACGCTGTAATTCCTGTTCATTGACCTCGTCCTGTAGCAGGGTGGATTTAAGTTGTGGCTGGGACGAGATGAGTCGCTGGTAAAAATGACATTGCTGCAACAGGTCTAAGGCATCAATACTCTGCCTGGGAGTGGCCAGCAGAGTGGTTGCAATCAGGTTTACCGGGTTCACGACTGCGGCACGATTAATTTCCTGCATGATCAAAAGCGACAACTGGTCGACGGCATTTCTAAACCAGTCCTGCTGTTTCAATGATTCCATATTCGACTGTTGCCAGTCTTTATTATGCTTATCCAGTAATTTATCGAGTTGAATGGGTGTTCCAAAACTGGTGGTAACCTTGCCGAACTGCCCTTTTAGAAACAGGATGGATTTGATTGAGGTGAATAAAGATTCCTTCTGCTTTTTCTGGCCATACAGCTCTCCCACATAGGCGTGGCCTTCTATCAGTTTTTCATAACCGATATAAACCGGCACGAAAGCCAGTGGACGATGTTGTGATCGTATCCAGGCATCGACGGTCATGGACAGCATACCCAACTTGGGCTTGAGTAGACGCCCGGTTCGACTGCGCCCGCCCTCAATAAAATATTCGATGGGTACGCCCAGTCTGACCAGTTCGTTCAGATACTCGGTCATGACCGCACCGTACAGTGGTTTGTCACGAAAGCTGCGCCTCAGGAAAAAGGCTCCACCGCCACGCAACAACCGGCCAATAATTGGCATGTTTAAATTGTTACCGGCCGCGATATAGGGCAAGGCGAGGCCCTCGTGAAAGATCACGTAGGACAGTAAAAGGTAATCGACATGGCTGCGATGACAGGGTACATAAATCAACTGGTGGGTCAGGGCAATGTGCTTAACGGGGTCAATATTGAACACCTTGATACCGGAGAAGAAGCGGTTCCAGAACATGTCCAGCAGGCGTTTCATCAGTTCCTGGGAAATCTGTGTGCAGTCGGAGAAAATCTCTCGCGCATATTTAACGGCCTGTTTCTGCCCGGCGAGTTTGGAACGAAATTTTTCCTGTTCCTGCTTATCGATGACCTCGAGCACACGCGCTGAATTCACGACCTTGTTGACGGTGTCGTTCAGGTGGGTAATTTCGGGTCCGTAGGTGGCTTCGTGCTGCCGGCGCAGGTTGTCGCTGAGCAAATCGTTGAGGTTTTCCGAGGTGTCCTGGGCCTGTTTGCACAGCGCGCGGAAACTTTGCGGCGGTTGAAAAATAATGGTGCCATGCCGTCCATTGACCAGCAGGGTCAAGAGCTTGCGGGTTCGTCCTGCCATCTCCCAGGTATCTGAAAACAGTACCTTGAGCCAGTGGCGCTGACGGGCGATGGCACGACCCCAGAACACAGACACCGGGATCACCGAGATATCAATGGAGTCATCTGCTTCGATGGCGCCGATCAATTCCTCCAGCATCAGGCTGTGTTTTTTTTGCTGCGTAATCCAGTCGCTGAGCGGATTGCGCGATGCAATGCTGTAAACCGAGTGATGTTTGTAACCCTGAATGGCGATTGGTTCCAGCGGATTGGTAATTTGCAGTGCATCGGTGGTATGTTCGAGCACCAGTAATTCGGATAAGCCCCGCTCCGCCATGACATACAGGATGGGGCCTGGCGGCATATCGGATGCGGTTAAATTCCGCGGCAGGATTTCAACGCGTACCCACAGAAACAGGAGCTTTATCAGCAGACGGTGTAACCGGCGTTTAAAGGACATAAGGATCTGGATTTATAATTATCATTCGATGCTATAGAAACTTTGTCGATAACTCAATCTCTGTGCATGACACAGGCCATAAGATGGCAGTGCTTTGCTGAAGCGACTGCTGAACATTGACAACAGTGAACAGAGCTTCTATATTTTTTATACTTCTTTTATCTCAGTTAAGCTCAATGTTATCCGGGAAAACAGAGGGTATATTTGGACCTGAGAAATTCCAGCCGCACCAGCACATAACCCGACCCATTCATATTTTACCTGTCAAGCTCATCCTGTGTTTGTTTCTGCTATGGGCACCGTTTAAAGCGTTATGGGCCGATAGTGCCAGCTACGCGTTTATCAAAGAAAATCTCGGTATGACCCTGGCGGGTGTGGCGACTTCCATTGCGGTACACGAGTTAGGTCATTTTGTGGTGGCTGAAATAGAGGGGGTTGATGCCCATTTTGACGAGGTAACCGTAAGATATAATGGCCTGGACGGTACTGAGCGGCAACGTCTGCTTCTTTCCTCGGCGGGTTTTCAGGCGCAATGGCTGTTATCAGAATACGCTTTTTACAAACTCGATCAGCCAGATATTTGCAGACAGAAAAAAGCCTTGAACATGGGTTTTGTTCTCGGCCAGGTGGCCATTTCCGCGGCATATCTTAGCGTGCTCAGAGACCATGAAGATGGTGATGTAGAAGGTGTGGTGGACGCTTCCGGACTTTCTTCAGGAGAAATGCTCACGATACTGGCCGTGCCAGCGTTGCTGGATAGTTGGCGATTGTTTGATGATAACGCTCCGAAATGGGCCAGTTGGGTTTCAAAAGGGGTTAAGGCCGTGGGTATATCCGCTGTCTGGACGTTTTAACTAAACCCTATTCTTGCAGGGTTTACACTTTGCCAATCACTCAACAGGGATGCATAGCCGTTCAGGGCTAAGCGCTGAAGATCTTTTGGGCTAAACCGGTACCAGGTTCAGCATGCTGATCGCGCGTTGCACGTCGTTCGGCCAGATCCACAGTCGATAAGGTTCCGGGATATTAAAATAATTTTCCTGTCCATACAGTTCGCGGCTGCGCATATCGGCACAGTAGCGCGAGCGCCAGGCCTGTTGCTTCTTCGACGACAGCGACGATCCGTCGACGATTTTTTTACTGATGTCGTAGAGCTTTTCGCACATGCGGTATTCATAACCCGGCATTGACAGGTCAATCTGGTATTGGCCCCTGCGCTTTTGTTTGGCCTCTTCAGCCATTTGAATAAACAAGGGTAAATCAAGCTCCCCCGGAATATTGGGGAAAAGTATAAACGGGGCTGCCCAGCCACTTTCGATCATGTTGAGGTTAAACGTGGCGCGTTGCAGGCGCGTCATGTTTTTCATCTTTTTTGTACTATAGGAAGGCGCCACATAAGCCAACAGCCTGCCATAATTGTCAAAGGGTGTATCGGCACTGCGGATATAGAGGTTGCGCTGGGTTCCCGATTCGCGCGTTAATCTTTCCTTGAGCTTGTTTTTATAGAAGGCGCTGGCCGACTTGCCCTGGGTATACTGCAAGGTGCCGGCTTCGGTATCTTCCAGTTTGGGCAAAATGTAATCGGCAAAGTCATGGGTCACCGGTGCAATGCCATCCCTGATCCAGCTGGCCAGTTGACGAAATTCGTTATCCACTCGTTTGGCGCCATTCGCCGAGCGCGCGGTAACCTCGGGCGTGTCGATCGACAGCATGCGTATTGGCATGCTGATATTGGGGGTGTCTCCATCTGAAACGTCGACCAGGGATTTGGCCCCCAGTGAAGGCAGATTCTTACCGGCGGGTGTCCATAAAATTTGAGTGGTTCTGGCCATGGGTCATCCTTAATTGAGAAACAGGGTGTTCATTGTGACATGGGAGGACCAGGCAATAAAGTGTTTGCTCTTCACCGTGACCTAATCGTAGATGCCATGCTCCCGGGTGGCGAGGAATTTGACTTCGGGCCAGCGTTCCTCGGTCATCTGCAGGTTGACTCTTGACGGAGCAATATAGGCCAGATCACCGGCATGATCCAATGCCAGGTTGTTTTTGGCCTTGAGTTTGAATTCGTCGAATTTCTTTTCATCGTCGCATTCGACCCAGCGTGCCGTGTTGACGTTGACCGCTTCAAACTGGCATTCCACGTTATATTCGTCTTTCAGGCGCTGAGCCACCACTTCAAACTGCAACACACCCACGGCACCCAGAATCAGGTCGTTGTTGGCAAGCGGTTTGTATAACTGGGTGGCCCCTTCTTCACACAGTTGGGTCAGTCCTTTGAGCAGGGCTTTCATTTTTAGCGGGTCTTTTAATTGTGCGCGGCGAAAAAGTTCCGGAGCAAAATTGGGTATACCGGTAAAGGCCAGCTCTTCTCCCATGGTGAAGGTGTCACCAATACGAATGGTGCCGTGGTTATGGATACCGATGATGTCCCCGGTAAACGCCTCGTCAACGTGACCGCGGTCATCGGCCATGAAGGTCAGGGCGTCGGGAATTTTCACGTCACGTTCCAGGCGAACGTGGCGCAGCTTCATGCCTTTTTCATACTTGCCGGAACACAGGCGCATAAAGGCAATGCGATCGCGATGTTGCTTGTCCATGTTGGCCTGTATCTTGAAAACAAAACCGGTGGTTTTATCTTCATCCGGCTGCACGGTACGGGTGCGGGTGGCACGTGCCATGGGCGCGGGCGCATATTCAACAAAGGTGTCGAGCAGTTCGGCCATGCCGAAGTTGTTGATCGCGGAACCAAAAAAGACCGGGGTCAGTTCACCTTTTAAATAGGCATCGACATCAAATTCATGCGAGGCGCCACGCACCAGATCGATCTCGTCACGGAAATCATCGGCCATCTCACCGAGCACTTCATCCAGCCGTGGATTGTTCAGCCCTTCGATGACTTCGCCGGAGGAAATCTTGTCGGCATCACTGGCGGAAAACAGGTGTACCGAATCATTGTAAAGATGGAAAACACCTTTCAGGTTTTTACCCATACCAATCGGCCAGGTGATGGGGGCGCATTGGATTTTGAGGATATCCTCGACCTCATCCATCAGGTCGATCGGGTCACGACCCTCACGATCGAGCTTGTTGATAAAGGTCATGATCGGTGTATCGCGCAGACGGCACACCTCCATTAATTTAATGGTACGTTCCTCAACACCCTTGGCACAGTCGATCACCATCAACGCCGAGTCAACTGCGGTGAGTGTACGGTAGGTATCCTCGGAAAAGTCTTCGTGGCCCGGGGTATCCAACAGGTTGACAATGCGATCCTTGTAAGGGAACTGCATCACCGAAGAGGTGATGGAGATGCCGCGTTGTTTTTCCATTTCCATCCAGTCCGAGGTGGCGTGGCGTGCGGCTTTTCGACCTTTTACTGTACCGGCCAGCTGGATCGCCTTGCCGAACAGCAGCAGTTTCTCGGTGACGGTGGTTTTACCGGCATCCGGGTGAGAGATGATGGCAAACGTCCGACGCTTGCGGGTTTCATTGATTAAATTGGCATCAGCCATTTTTTTCTGGTCCTTTTGCTATCGCTTTGGGTGAAAATAAAATAGCCGAGCATTATACCCGAATAGCGGATGCTATACATGCAACAGGGTGGGTTGAAATTGCAGCAACGGGTTTTTACCAATTTCCATTTCCAGTTCCAGTCATTATCATTAAAAAGACACGTGGCTATTGATAGAATATGATGAGACAACGAAACATGTTAAACCAGATATTCAATCCAAAGAGAAGCACATGACCGCGTTTAATCTATCCACCAATGAAACCCGTGTGATCGGTTGCCTGATGGAAAAATCCGTTACGACACCCGACCAGTATCCTCTGACCCTTAATGCGCTGACCAATGCCTGTAACCAGAAGTCCGGTCGTGATCCGGTCATGAGCCTGGCTCAGGGTATAGTGCAACACACGGTCAGAGAACTGGCGGAAAAGAATCTGATTCTGGTGGAAGAGGGTTTTAAACGAGGCGTGGAAAAATACACCCATCGGTTCTGCAATACGCGGTTTAGTGAACTGCAGTTTGATTCTGCGCAGTATGCCATTATCTGCCTGTTG
>JANTFY010000104.1 GCA_024763185.1 Gammaproteobacteria bacterium
CCCAGGTCCTTGACCACGGAAATCATTTCTATCACCCGGTCGAGGTTTTTATCGGTCGGGTTTTTCCATGCCGCGCCCATGCAAAACCGGGTTGCACCATTGTGTTTGGCATTCAAAGCGGCCTGTTTGACTTCTTCCAACGGCAGCAGACGTTCCTTTTCCAGCCCGGTATCGTGCTGGGCACTCTGCGGGCAATAGGCGCAATCTTCCGGGCAGGCACCGGTTTTAATACTCAGCAGGGAACTGATCTGCACACTGTTGGGATTAAAAAATTCTCGATGCACGGTTTGCGCCTGGAATAACAAATCATTGAAAGGCAGCTGAAATAATGTTTCTATCTGGTCCAGGGACCAGTCATGGCGCAGGGTTGTTTCAGTCATGATGCAAACCGATGGTAACAAGAAGCGCTCAGTCTATTCGATCAAAAGGATTAGTCAATGTCAGGAAGACGCATTTACTTCAAACCCGGGCAAATAATCTCACGACTGCTTAACCCGGCCCTGTGCCTGTGTTGCGACATTCCCATAAACGCCGAGGATTTCATGTGTGAGGATTGCCTTGAATCCCTACCGCGGGTAGGCCACCCCTGTTCCTGCTGTGGTTTGCCCAATGCGTCCCGGGCCGAGGTCTGTGCCAGCTGCCTGCTTAAACCACCGCGCTGGCACAACATGATCGCCCCACTGATCTATCGCGCTGAAACCCGGCGCCTGATTCATGATTTGAAATTTAATGAACAGCTTTATGTTGCCAATGCCCTGCTTCAACACCTGGCCCACTGTTACCGCGACCACCCGGTCGAGGTTTTAATGCCGGTACCCTTGCACCCAACGCGGCTGCTGGAACGCGGTTTCAATCAATCGGCCGAGATTGCTGCAATATTATCCAGGCACCTGCACATCCCGTTGGATCGGCACAGCCTCAAACGTATCAAGGCCACCGACTCCCAATCCGGGCTGAGCCTGAATAAACGCCGCAAAAACCTGTTAAAAGCCTTTCAATATGATCCGCAAGAGCCCTACCGCTCAGTCGCCATCATAGACGATGTGATTACATCGGGCAGTACCATGACCGAGATCTGTAAACAGCTGCAAAAAGCCGGGGTAAAACACATGGAGGTGTGGAGCCTGGCGCGGGCTTTGAAGCAGGATTAAAAACTATAACCGGGTTAAATCCTAAATCGGACTGAGATAGTAATGCCCGATAATCCCGGCAAACACGACGGCACCTACCCAGTGATTATGCAAAAAGGCCTGGAAACAGAATTCGGGTATTCGATAAAAAATCATCGCCTGTTCATAAGCCAGCAGAACGGCAGCCACAATTAATGCGGCAAAATAGAAGGTGCTGAATTCCAGTTCCAGGCCGATCAGCCATAAAGTCAGGACAAACAGAAACTGCAGAAATCCGATGATCAATTTATCGGCCTCTCCAAACAGGATAGCGGTCGATTTGGCACCGATCTTGAGATCGTCTTCCCGATCCGCCATCGCATACATGGTGTCATAAGCAACGGTCCACAACAGGGTTGCGGTATACAACAGCCAGGTGATTCTATCGACTGCTCCTGTTTGTGCCGCATAGGCCATGGGTACCGCCCAGCCGAAAGCCGCGCCCAGATGTACCTGCGGCAGGTAATGAAACCGTTTCATAAAGGGGTAGGTGGCCGCCAGTATGACGCCACCGAAGGATAGATAAATCGTGTAAGGGTTCAGCGTCAACACCAGCGCAAAGGCCAGCAGGGCCAATACCACAAACACCATCAAGGCTTCTTTTGAACTGATTTTTCCGGAGGTCAGGGGCCGGTCGCGGGTGCGGCTGACATGTTTATCGATATCACGATCGGCATAGTCGTTAATGGCACAGCCGGCGGAACGCATTAATACCACACCGCACACGAAAACAAACAACACCCACGGATCTGGACCACCCTCAGCCGCTATGGCCAGTGCCCACAACGTCGGCCACATCAACAGGTAGATACCTATCGGCCGGTCCAGCCGGACCAGTTGCGCGTAGAGTTTGAGTTTTTCCTTGTCAGGCAGCTGCATGGCTAATGATTAATTGATTCAGGTTGGCTACACTAACCCGATATTTTAACACATGGACAAACATGATCAGACCCTTTGGCTCAAATACCCCGCAAATAGCCGCCAGTTGTTATATTGACCCGAATGCGGATGTGATCGGTGACGTGATCATTGGCGAAAACAGCTCGGTATGGCCGCAAACTGTCATCCGCGGCGACGTCAATTATATTCGTATTGGACAGAGCACGAATATTCAGGATGGCTGTGTGCTGCACGTCAGTCATGCCGGTGAATACAATCCACAGGGCGCTGCGTTGATTATTGGCGACAATGTCACCGTTGGCCATAAAGTGGTACTGCACGCCTGCAAGATAGGGAATGACTGCCTGATCGGCATGGGCGCCGTGGTGATGGACGACGTGGTTGTTGAAAACCATGTCATGATCGGCGCCGGCAGCGTTGTCACACCGCGCAAAATACTGAAAAGCGGCCACCTGTACCTGGGCAGCCCCTGCAAACGCGTACGCAAGCTGGAAGCGAAGGAACTGGAGTACCTGGGCTACTCGGCTCAACACTATGTGCGCCTGAAAAACCGCTATATCGACGAACTGAAATAACTCACCCCTCTGCGCACAGGTTTTGAACCTACCAGTTCAAAACCCGGTCACACCCACATGATACAAAAATGGAGGGGGGCATCATGCTTGAATACAGTTCAGTTCTTCTGACTATTTTACAGGGATTGGCGGCCCTGTTTATTTTTGTGATCGGTAGCGGCGTGCTGGTTGTCATCGCCATGTACATTGCCGATATTTCACAAACCACACACGCCATTCGACGCAACTATCCGGTCGTCGGCCGTTTCCGTTATCTGTTTGAAAACATGGGGGAATTCTTCCGCCAGTATTTTTTCGCCCAGGATCGGGAAGAAATGCCCTTCAACCGCGCACAGCGTTCTTGGGTTTACCGCTCGGCAAAAAATATCGACAGCACCATGGCGTTTGGCTCGACCCGCAGCCTGAAACCCACGGGTACCATTTTATTCGTTAACTGCCCCTTCCCGACGCTGGGCAAAGATGCGGTCAAAGCCAGGTCGATCACTATTGGCGAATATTGTAAAAAACCCTATCAAACGAGCTCCTTATTCAACATATCCGGCATGAGTTACGGGGCCATATCGCGACCTGCCGTCAAGGCCCTGTCAAAGGGGGCGGCCATGGCAGGTGCCTGGATGAACACCGGTGAAGGCGGTCTGTCACCTTATCACCTGGAAGGCGGTTGCGACATCGTATTCCAGATCGGTACCGCCAAATACGGCGTGCGCGATCAGGCAGGCAACCTGAGTGATGAGCGCCTGCGGGAAATTGCCGCACATGAACAGGTCAAAATGTTTGAACTCAAGCTCAGCCAGGGCGCCAAACCGGGAAAAGGAGGCATCCTGCCGGGCAGCAAGGTCACCACCGAGATCGCAAAGATTCGAGGCATCAACGTCGGAGAAGACTCCATCAGCCCCAATCGACACACCGACATCAATAACATCGAAGAGCTGTTGAATATGATCGAACGGATACGGGAGGTCACGGGAAAACCGGTCGGCTTCAAAGCCGTAATCGGCGCTTACGGCTGGATTGACAATCTTTGCCTGGCCATCAAACAACGCGGCGTTCACTCTGCCCCCGATTTTATCACCATAGACAGTGCAGAAGGCGGTACGGGCGCGGCCCCCATGAGCCTGATGGATTACATGGGACTGCCCCTGCATGAAAGCCTGCCGCTGGTCGTAGACAGCCTGGAGAAACATGGACTGCGCGATCGTATCAAGATCATTTGCTCGGGCAAGCTGGTCAACCCGGCAGAAGCGGCCTGGGCATTGAGCATGGGAGCTGACTTTATTGTGTCCGCGCGCGGTTTCATGTTTGCTCTGGGTTGTATACAGGCGCTGCAGTGTAACAAGAACACCTGTCCCACCGGCATCACCACCCATGATAAAAAACTGCAACGCGGTTTGGATCCGGAAAATAAAGCCGTCAGGGTAAAAAACTACATCGAAAACATGGTCTACGAAATCGGCGTCATCTCGCACTCTTGCGGCGTCAGGGAACCGCGTGAATTAAAACGCTTTCACTGCCGCGCTGTTGGCGAAGATGGATGCTCGCGTTCCATGCAGGAGTTATACCCTTACTATGATTCCGACAGCACGGTTAATTAAGCGTTATAGGCAGGCCAGTTTTTAATTTTTTTATGCTCGATCAGTCTTAGAATTTTTTTATTCTTGGTGGTCACAACAAAAACGTCTATTTCGGTTTTATTTATGCAGGCCAGCACGGTACCCACTTCAAAACGCATCAGCTCCGCATCGGTCATTGCGCCCTTGCTGTCCCATTTATATAAAAGCTTAGCGCCGCGTTGCGTGAAATAGGAACTGGGATCTGCCAACTGTCCATCCCCCCTGTAGGCATGCACCGCATGTACATACCCCAAAGGGCCTCGAAACAGGTAGAAAACGCAACCCGAAAAACTGTCAGAGTAAACATAACCCGGTGCTTCTATATCGGCAAATGCTGCTTGTTTGGAGGTATACAAAACATTAACAGCATTGGCCGTTTTTGAATTTTTTGTGCCCACTACCTTGATTTCCTTGGGCAATATTTTTACTTCAGCCAGCTGGTACATATCAACCATGCCGCCAGACACCGGCTTTTTGATAATTTCATTGCTGACTGTTTTAGTGTTACTGCCGTCAAACCACAACTTGCCATGACCGGTGATAATACTTTTAATCTTGACCACATCAATACTCATAATGACAGCTCCTCGATTAACCGTTTTTTTACTTGTTGATGATTAAAACCTCGATTCTGCGGTTCCGCTCTCGTCCCTGTTTGGTTTCATTGCTGGCCACTGGACGGGTTTCACCATAGCCCTGAATCTTGATTTTTTCAGGTGGGAACTTGGCAATCTTTTGCAGAAAAGCGGTCACGGTCTCAGCTCTCTTTTGTGACAACTGAAAATTCAACGCATCGCTTCCGGTGGAATCGGTGTGACCCATAATGACGATATCTGGGTTGTCAAAAACCCTGATCGCTTCCAGAATTTTTTCCAGCAGATCATAGTTTTTGGCATCGATCTCACTGCCACCCACTTTGAAATCAAAGGCATGGGTTTCCAGCAGCACATTATCACCCTGGCGAAACACTGTCGCCTCTTCCTGGGTAAACATATCCTGGATCTTTTGATAACGCGCTTCTGCCTTGCGGTTTTGACTCTTCAGTTGCGCTAATTGCTTGCGCATGGAGGCATCATTGCCTTCCATCTTTTTATTCAATCCGGCAACCTCTTTTTTGTGCCGAGAGTCCATGGATTTAATACGTCCCTCGAGCATACTTATGTTTTCATTGGAGGCATATAAATCCTGTTCCCTTTGCGTTTTTTCCTGCACGACCTGAGTAATGCGTTCCTGCACACCCAGAACAACATCCGCATTGGCCTTATCAAAAGCCAGCGGCAGCTTAAAGGGTTGATTGATCGTTTCGAGTTGTTGCTGATACCATAAAATCTTGTCTTCCTCGCTAAAATCGCGTTTCTCAAAATCCTCGACCAGTTGCGTGATCTGTATGCTTTTAGCCGCGTAATATTCAGAAAGGCGCGCATGTTCCTTGGCTTTATCGACCTGCGTTCTTCCGGCATCAAGTATATCGGTGGTCAGGGCCAGCTCTTCCTCGGCCAACCTGAATGTTTTTGGCGCCATGTCATCGGCATTACTGTCCCTGGCCTGGGCAATTTTGGCTTTGGCTTCGTTGGTAATGGTTGTTTTCAAGGCCCTCAGTTCTATCGCCGCGTAATCCTTGATCAGGCCGGCACGCTGTAATTTGGCTTTTTCGACTCTACCCTGTTCAATGGCTGTACTCGCTTCCTGTAAGCGTGACTCCAGCTTGTTAAAATCCTTGGGAAAGAGTATCAGAGCAGACACAACGATAGCCTTGTTACGCGCATCCAGCACGGCTTTTAAAATTTCCTCGCTGGTCTTTGCATTTTTCATGGCCTGGCGTATTTCAAGCAAACCATTTTCGGCCAGTTCTTTGACACCGGGTTTTTGTTCGGTTGCCCGGTCAAAGGCCTTTTGATAAATCTCTTTTGCAGCCTGAAAGCCTTGCGGTGCCAGATAATCCGTTCCAGATTTTTTGGCGTTAACCAGCAAACGGTTCAGCTCCTTTATCGGCTGATGTTTGTTCATGACTTCGGAGCGGCTTAACTCAACCGGTTTTGTCGCACAGGCACTGATAAACAACAATACCGACACAACCCCTACAAGTTTTTTAAAAGATTTCATAATTTGTCTGTCATTTAAATGATATCCAGAATACGGGCTCACAATTTAACTCCAATTTGCAGGGAAATTAAAGTACTAAAAAAGTGAACTATGTTGGGCACACAAGTGGTTTTGCGCCCTGTTTATTCAACAATTTTTATAATAAATTAATTTAATAATTAAGCAGGATCAGGTTGTCACGATGGATCAGCTCTTCATCATCCTGGTAGCCGAGTATTTGCGGAATTTGCTTGCTGGTGTGACCGATGATTTTGCGTGATTCATCTGCATTGTAATTGACCAGGCCACGCGCGATGACATCACCTTTTTGATTGGTGCAGCCGACCACTTCTCCGCGCTTGAAGTCGCCCTTCACTGCCTTGACCCCTATTGGCAGGAGACTGGCACCGGATTTTTCCAGTACCTTGACAGCCCCGTCATCCAGCACCAGTTCCCCGGCACAGCGCAAGTGACCAGCCAGCCATTGCTTGCGCGCTGCCATCGGTCCGCGAGTGGCTTTCAGGTAGGTACCGATAGATTCACCTTTGACCACCCGCTTGATGACATCCTGCTCCCTGCCATAGGCAATCACCGTACTGGCGCCGGATCGGGCCGCCTTTTGCGCCGCAATCACCTTGGTTTGCATGCCACCCCGACCCAATGCGCCCGGTGAGGGTTGTGCAAACTGCAACAACTGTTGATCGTCAGCATCGGCTTTTTCGATCAGACGGGCATTCGGGTTTTCCGCCGGGTTACTGTCAAACAGGCCTTTCTGATCCGTCAGTATCAGCAGCAAATCAGCCTCTATCAGGTTTGCCACCAGTGCGGCCAGGGTGTCATTATCACCAAAACGTATTTCATCCGTTGCCACCGTGTCATTTTCATTGACCACCGGAACGGCATCAAATTTGAGCAGGGTTTTTAAGGTACTGCGTGCATTCAGATAGCGATTTCGGTTAGCCAGGTCATCATGGGTGAGCAGGACCTGGGCACTGTGGATGCCATGTTTTTGAAAACAGACCTCGTAGGCCTGTACCAGTCCCATTTGACCGATTGCCGCTGATGCCTGTAACTCATGAATACTTTCCGGCCTTTTTTTCAGGCCAAGACGGGTAATCCCTTCGGCCACCGAACCGGAAGACACCAGCACCACATTAATACCGGACAGGCGTAACTGTGCCATTTGATCGGCCCAGCGGGTAATCGCCTCATGATCAAGTCCCTTGCCACCGTTGGTGATCAGGGCACTGCCAATTTTAACCACGATACTTTTGATTCTACTCATGGCTTTTTCCCGCGCCAGTATCATTGTCAGCGTCTTGCTGGGCTTGCTCTATCATATTCATGATGTCATAACAGATCTGGTCCACACCCTGTTTATTGATCGCACTGATCTGGTAAACCGGGCCTTGCCAGTCCAGCCCTTGAATAATCGCTGCACAACGCTGTT
>JANTFY010000105.1 GCA_024763185.1 Gammaproteobacteria bacterium
ATTTTCTAATATGGATTAGTGGTCCATATTTTGATAAAGTGCAACACTTTTAAGCGGGTTTAACCATGCGAATAATCTCTTCCTTTATCGGGTTTGTGCTGGCTATAGCCGTCACAATTTTTATCTTTGCACCGGAGCGACTACCCGCGGGATATGGTTTCAAGCCGGTGCCTGTCGAGTTGGTGGTAGAGAGTTCTCTGGCTGGCCAACTGGTGGAATCGGTAACCGGTCAAAGCGGCAAGAACCTGGTGATAAAAAACACTTCCCTGGCGCCTATTTACAATCTGATTGTTACCCTGCGTGATGGAAGCGGTGCCATCAAACACCAGCATGTTTCCAGCATTTTACCAGCAGCCAATCAAGTGACCCTGGGCTGGGCAAAACAATGGGTGATAGACGCCGGTGATGAACTGGAAGTGAAGGCCTCTACGTTTTACCCGGTATTATTCGCGCTATGAGTGAGGCGCTAACCTGCTTTATCTATCGTAGCGATCGCAAGGCAGATACCTATTTATACGTGCTGGAAAAGGATAACTTCGACAGTGTTCCGCAGCCGTTGTTGAAGGTGTTTGGCGAGCCCCAATTCAGCTTTGAATTTGAACTGACTGTCGAGCGCAACCTGGCCAAGGAAGATACTGCCGAGGTCATCAATAATCTGAAAACCCAGGGCTTTCACCTGCAGATGGCCGATGATTTGCTCATCGAGCAACAACTGGCGCTAAAGTCCCTCAATTAGCAACAACTCGACACGGCCTGCTTCCCCGGGGCTTCTCCCGCACAACAGGCATTCATCTTTTTATCCTCTTCCGGGTTATCCATGCCGTAGATCTCGGCATCCTGCAGGGTTATGAAATTCTCCCAGGGTATGCCAGCCGGGTCGAACGACCAGGACTTGACCGATTCCGCGTAACAGCAGGTGGTGCCATCCAGTTGGCCGGCTTCGATATCCGCTTTTTGAAGGCGTGTATTCAATTGCTGCAGATCTTCTTCACTATCGACCTGAATGCCGAGATGGTCCAGGCCGATCTGGCTGCTGCGGGTGGAAATGGCAAAGTTCACCATCGGGTCATCCAGTTGCCATTTGGCATAGTCTGATTTTGTCTTGGTGGGTTTTGCATCGAACATCTGGCTATAAAATTCAATGCCCTCGTCGAGGTCGGCAACCGATAGGTGAACATGCAGTCGTTTCATGGTTCTCTCCAGAAAGGTGATTTAATACTATGTAGGGCATTCATCATCAGCACAACAGTTTTCGTTCAGTTAATGAATGAGCTGGTTCATGCTTTGGAAATTGGCCAAGTAACGAATAAATCGGCCCTGTTTGTTTTTCAGGCTCAGTTCGGCCTGGAAAAGCTCTTTCAAGCGAAAGGATAACATGGCGGCTGGCATGTCCAGCGCTGCAGCCAGTTGCTTGAAAGTTCGCAGCCTGGATTCGTGGGCCAGGGCAGCCAGCTGTTTAATTGATTTCAAGCCCAGTCTATTTTGTTGACTAGTTATGCCTGAGCAGGCTTTTATATAAGACTTTTTACCAATCTCTGGGTAACTCATATATAATCCCCCATCTTTTTTTATTAGAGAATTCTAATACTCTTGTGTCGGGCCGGTTATGATTGAAAAACTACGAAATATCGCAATTATTGCGCATGTTGACCACGGTAAAACCACCCTGGTAGATAAGCTGCTCGAACAATCGGGTACCTTCGATGAACGCGCGCAAATGGGCGAGCGCGTCATGGACAGTAATGAGTTGGAACAGGAGCGTGGTATCACCATCCTGTCGAAAAACACCGCGATACGCTGGAACGATTATCGTATCAATATCGTGGATACTCCCGGGCACGCCGATTTTGGTGGAGAAGTGGAGCGCGTGATGTCGATGGTGGACAGTGTCTTACTGTTGGTGGACGCCGTTGACGGGCCCATGCCGCAAACCCGTTTTGTGACCCAGAAAGCATTGCAGCAGGGTTTAAAACCTATCGTCGTGGTCAACAAGATCGATCGGCCCAGCAGTCGACCGGACTGGGTCATTGACCAGACCTTTGATTTGTTCGACCGCCTGGGCGCGACCGACGAGCAGATGGATTTTGAGGTGGTATATGCCTCGGCGCTGGAAGGCTTTGCATCGATGGACTCCGAGCAGCACGGCACGGATATGACGCCGTTGTTTGAAACCATCGTGGACAAGGTACCCGCACCGGATGTGGATCCGGAGGGGCCTTTCCAGTTGCAGGTCAGTTCGCTGGATTACAGCAGTTATGTCGGTGTCATCGGTATCGGCCGAATCAAGCGTGGCCGGGTTAAAACCAATGACCAGTTGACCCTGATTAACAAGGAGGGCGAAACACGCAAGGTCAAGATCCTGCAGGTACTGGGTTTTCACGGCCTGGAACGCGTCGAGGTGGCGCAAGCTGAGGCCGGCGATATCATTGCTTTCACCGGTGTTGCCGGGTTAAAAATATCCGACACACTTTGTCATCCGGACCATGTCGAAGCCCTGCCGGCTTTAACCGTGGATGAACCGACGGTAACCATGAACTTTCAGGTCAATACCTCGCCGTTTGCTGGCAAGGATGGCAAGTTTGTCACCTCGCGCCAGATCTTCGAACGCCTGCAAAAAGAACTGGAACACAACGTGGCACTGCGCGTTGAACAGACCGATGACCCGGACCGTTTCAAGGTTTCCGGGCGTGGTGAACTGCACCTGGCGATCCTCATTGAGACCATGCGCCGCGAAGGTTTTGAACTGGGTGTTTCCCGACCCGAGGTTATCTATCGCGAGGTGGATGGCGAAATGCAGGAGCCCTATGAATCCGTCACCATCGATGTAGAAGAACAGCACCAGGGAACCATCATGGAAACCTTTGGCAATCGCGGCGGCGAATTGCTCGACATGGTGCCGGATGGACAGGGTCGCATCCGTATGGATTTCAAGATACCCGCGAAAGGGCTGATTGGTTACCGCAACGAGTTTCTGACCGCCACCCAGGGCACCGGCCTGATGTACAGTGTGTTTGACAGCTATGGCCCGGTTAAGGAAATGGATAACGCCACTCGTATCAACGGGGTGTTGATTTCCAATTCCCAGGGTAAGGCGCTGGGGTACGCACTGTTTAACCTGCAGGAGCGTGGCAAGCTGATGATTGGCCATGGTGAAGAGGTGTACGAGGGCATGGTTATCGGCATACACAGTCGCGGCAATGACCTGACCGTGAATCCGCTCAAGGCCAAGCAGCTCACCAATATCCGTGCGGCCGGTACCGATGAAAACCTGGTGCTGACCAAGCCGATC
Organism: Gammaproteobacteria bacterium; assembly: GCA_024763185.1. Classification (GTDB taxonomy): domain Bacteria; phylum Pseudomonadota; class Gammaproteobacteria; genus JACNJF01. Next base: position 3,290 of record JANTFY010000105.1, read on the forward strand.
AGGATGACGCTGGAGCAGGCACTGGAATTTATCGATGATGATGAACTGGTTGAAGTCACGCCAACATCCATTCGCGTACGTAAAAAATTCCTCACCGAAAGCGAACGCAAAAGGGCCTCGCGCTCCGCCGGTTAATCTGTATAAACCGGGCTTAACCGGGGGGTAAAAAACGCTCTTTATAGGCTATTCTATACAGTATTTTTTACACGGAGAGACCTCGATGCCTGAGTTAGATGAGACACCGGCCATATTATTGGTGGCCGGTTCTCCTTTAAGCACCAAATCAATTAGCCGAATACTGTCCGGATTGTTCAACATCCTGCATGCTGTAGATTCCGCCGCAGCCTGGGAGATGCTGCAAACAGAATCATCCATTGCGGCAGTAGTTTGCGAACTGGAAAAATCCATTGATCAAACCGCCTTGCTGGAAAGAATAAGACTGGCGCAAGATAAAACGCTGGCCTCGCTACCGGTGTTGTTGCTGGTAGGAGAAGCTGATGATGAAGAGAAGCGCGACCAGGCGTTTTCGGTCGGCGCCACCGATTTTATCAACATGCCTTTCTCTGCCGTCGAGTTAAAAACCCGGGTGCGCCTGCATGCAAAGCTTTATCGTTTACACAGCCAGGAGCACGCATTTGAGGTATCGGAGCAAAACTCTTCCATCGATTTACTCAATACGCTGGCCCAGGAGCAGCATTTCTGTAGTCGCCTGGAGCAGGAAATATCGTTTTCCCGGCGTCATAAATCTTATGTCAGCGTTTGCCAGATAAGAATCGATAAGGTCGATGATCTGTTCGATGAGTACGGTCGACACGTGCTTTCTTCCATTATTCGTGCGGTGGCCAGGCAGATTGAAAAGCAGATTCGTCGTGAAGATAGCTTTGCCTACCTGGGTGATTCGACTTTTGCCCTGTTGTATCCGGTCACCAATGGTCTGGGAGCGAATATTGCGACCCAGCGATTACTGGACAAGATCGCTGCAAGCCAGATGAAACATGAAGGGCAGCCGCTATCGGTCACGGTCAGTGCGGGTCTTTACTCCACGCTGCCCGGTGAAGAGGAAACCGCGCAGGATATGTTGCACACCGTGCGCCAAAGGGTGGAAAAAGCCCAGCAGCTGGGAGGCGGTCAGTTAATAAGCAGTAAAACGGAGCAGCAACAATCGACCCTATCCATCGAGCAGGCATTAAACATGATCAGCTATGGACGTACAGAGGGACTGGACAGGCAGATACCCCAGTTACTGGAAGACATGTTGCCGTTGATCGAGTTTGCCCGGCAGCATAATGCCGTGGAATTACAGGGCATCTGCGCCAGCCTGGAAGCGACTGACTCGTGACAAAATCGGAAATCTATAAAAAACTGCTTGGCGGGTTCAAAACGGCCATGGTTTATGGTCTGATCCTGGTGGTGGCCAGCTTTTTGGGAAACCTGTGGATGAGCAGGGACCAGGTTTCAGGCAAGGCCCCGCTCATCCAGGCGTTAAATCTGCAGGGGCAAGCGGTGAATATCGACCTGGCATCCTATGACGGCCCTGTCCTGCTTTATTTTTTTGCGGAATGGTGCCCTATCTGCAAGGTGCAGCATTCTGTCATTTCATCCATCAATGAGGACTATCCGGTGATTGCGATCGCCATGCAATCCGGCGGCATTGACGATGTCAGGGCCTATGTCGAACAACAGGGCCTGGATTTTTATGTGCTCAATGACCGCGTGGGTAACGTCAGTCAAAGGTTCGGTGTGCACGGCGTGCCGGCCAGTTTTATCGTTGATCAACAGGGTGTGATTCGTTTCAGTACGCGCGGTTATGCGACTCAGCTCGGGCTGTTAAGCCGACTGTGGTTAACCCAGTCAGGAATATTATGAAATTACCGGATAAACCCCCAGTATTAAAAGTCCCGGCCATGGTGGCCGATTCCAATCATAACGGCACCATGTTTGGTGGCTGGCTGATGGGCCAGGTGGATATTGCCGGCAGTATTCCGGCTTTACAGCGCGCCCGTGGTCCTGTGGTGACCGCGGCCGTCAAGTCTATGAATTTTCACGCGCCATTATTTATCGGTGACCTGGTGACGCTGTATGCCGAGATAAGCGCCACCGGCAGAAGCTCCATTACGGTGGATGTGGATGTGTGGATAGAAAGAAACTGCGCCGATTTGCAAACGATCAATGTGGCTGATGCGCGCTTGGTATTTGTGGCGGTTGATAAACAGGGGAAAGCAAGAGCCCTGCCCGAATTACAAGATTAAAAAGTGAACCTTAAGTTGCAAAACGCAACTAACTAAAATATAAAGGAGATAAGTGCAGGTTTGAGGAGGCCTAAGCTATGAATGTTCTGATATTTATCGGCGGTTCACTGGTCCTTTTATATGCCATCGCGCATGTATCTCTGCGATTCCGCGACTGGGCCATAATCACGGCACTGGCACTGCTGGTTTTTACCCTGGCGGGCGGATTCAGTCCGGGTTGGGGCATCCTGGCCTGGTTTTTATTCCTGCTGCCCGCTATTTTTCTGGGGTCAGAACCCCTGCGCAAGCGTTTTCTCTCGACGCCCTTGCTCAATCGTATACGCCAGGTTTTACCACCCATGTCACAGACCGAAAAGGATGCCATTGAATCCGGTACGGTATGGTGGGAGTCCGAACTGTTCCGCGGAAATCCCGATTGGCATACCTTGCTCAATTACCCCAAACCCACGTTGAGCGCAGAAGAGCAGGCTTTTCTTGACGGCCCGACAGAGCAGTTGTGCGAGATGATCGATGACTGGGATATCACCCACAATCGACAAGATCTGCCACCCGAAATGTGGCGTTTTATCAAGGACAACAAATTCTTCGGCATGATCATCCCGAAAAAGTATGGCGGGCTCGAATTCTCGGCCACCGCCCATTCTGCGGTAGTTCAAAAAGTGTCGGCGCGCAGTATTTCGGTGGGAGTCACGGTGATGGTGCCCAATTCACTGGGGCCGGCAGAGTTGCTGCTGCATTATGGCAGCGAAAAGCAGAAAGATTATTACCTGCCGCGGCTGGCAGATGGTCGGGAGATCCCCTGTTTTGCCTTGACCGGACCTGATGCCGGTTCGGATGCCGGTGCCCTGCCGGATACAGGCATTGTCTGCGAAGGCGAGTTTGAAGGCAAAAAGGTGCTGGGTCTGCGCCTGAACTGGGAAAAACGTTACATAACCCTGGGCCCGGTGGCCACGGTCCTGGGCATGGCGTTCAAGGTGTATGATCCGGACGCCCTGCTGGGCGGGCAACAGGAACTCGGCATTACCTGCGCGCTGATTCCGGCCAATACGCAGGGTGTTGACATCGGCAATCGTCACTTTCCCCTCAATGCGGCTTTTATGAACGGACCGAACCGCGGCAAAGATGTGTTTATTCCAATGGACTATATCATCGGCGGCGAGCAGATGATCGGTAAGGGATGGCGCATGCTGGTGGAATCCCTGTCTGTCGGGCGTGGTATTTCCCTGCCTGCCGTGGGTGCCGGGGCCGGCAAGGTGTCGGCACGGGTAACCGGTGCCTATGCGCGTGTTCGTAAACAATTCAAAACCCCGATTGGTCGATTTGAAGGCGTGGAAGAAGTGCTGGCACGTATAGCCGGTTTGAGTTATTTCATGGATGCCGGGCGCCTGTTAACCCTGTCAGCGTTGGACAGTGGCGAGAAACCCTCGGTGATTACCGCCATGCTCAAATACCATAATACGGAAAAGATGCGCCAGGTTGTCAATGATGCAATGGATGTGCATGGTGGCCGCGGCATTTGCATGGGGCCGGGCAATTATCTTGGGCGCGCCTACCAGACGTTGCCGGTCGGTATTACGGTAGAAGGCGCCAATATACTGACCCGCAGTATGATCATCTTCGGGCAGGGGGCTATTCGCTGTCATCCCTACCTGGTGAGGGAAATGGAAGCGGCGGCCAGTGCCGATAGTAAAACCGCCGAGGTTGAATTTGACCGCGCGTTAACCGGCCACATGGCATACTTTACCCGCAACCTGATTCGGGCGTTTTTATACAGCATCAGTGGTTCGCACCTGGCAAAAACACCGGTCAGGGGCCGCGCTGGCCAGTATTACAAACGCCTGTCGCAAATGAGTGCCGCTTTTGCGGTCATGTCTGACCTGGCCCTGATGATGCTGGGTGGTGCACTCAAACGTAAGGAAAAACTGTCCGGTCGTTTTGCCGATGCCTTGGGATACATGTTTTACACCTCGGCCATACTGAAAAAATATGAGGACGATGGCCGGCCAAAAGCGGATTTCCCCTTGGTTGAGTGGAGTGCGAAGTATTGTCTGGATCAGGTGCAGATTGCGCTGGACGAGATATTACGCAACTTTCCGCTCAAGACGGTGGGCCTGCTGATACGCCTG
>JANTFY010000106.1 GCA_024763185.1 Gammaproteobacteria bacterium
CGCCTTCCCCGCTGTTAAGGTCCTTGGATTTGCCGCTTACAGCGGTACCGGAAAAACCACGTTACTGACCCGGGTCATTCCACTACTTACCGGGGCAGGCTTGCGCATTGGGCTGATTAAGCACTCGCACCACGATTTTGCCATCGATCGGCCCGGCAAGGACAGCTATGAATTACATCATGCCGGTTGCAGCCAAACCTTACTGACATCCAGATACCGTAGTGCGCTGATTAAGGAAAACGTTCAGCAGGTTGAACCCAGACTTGATAACGCACTGAGAGAGCTGGACCTTGACCGGATTGATCTGGTGCTTGTGGAGGGTTTCCGCCACGTGGTCGAATTAACAAAAATCGAATTACACCGTCCGTCGCTGAATAAACCCCTGTTATATCCAAAACAGTCCAACATTATCGCGATCGCCAGTGATGAAAACATCGATACGGACTTGCCACTGCTGGATATCAATAATGCCGAGGCGGTGGCCGAATTTATTCTAAAATGGAAAAAATCCTGACAAACCGGTTTTACCCGGTGATCCTGGCCACGAAGCAGTGCGGCAGACGAATAGAAAAGATCAAGCAGTCATGGCTATAATCATGAAAAATCAACACGATCTGCTTTAATCAGAACATGTCAATGTGCAAAACACAACCGGGCGGGATCTTCATAAAGCAGTATTGCAAAACGTTTTTAACCAGCTGCCTGTTATTAGCCGGATTGTGTCTGTTTTCCTCCCCCCTGCAGGCACGGAACTCAGGAGCCTCATTACAACCGGTAAAACTGCAGTTAATCTGGCAACATCAGTTTGAATTTGCAGGTTTTTATGCGGCCAAGGCCCAGGGTTATTATGCTGAGGCCGGGCTGGATGTTGAAATACTGCCGTTTATTCCAGGCGAACCGAGCCCGGTAGAAAAAATAACCCGTGGAGACGTTGATTTTGCCGTCGGTGATGCCTCCGTCATCGTTGACCGCGCCCGCGGCAAACCCATCAAACTGCTCGCCAATATTTTTCAACACAATCCCTATGTGTTGATATCGCTGACCGAGTCCGGCATCACTTCGCCCGCCCAAATGGTCGGTAAAAAAATCATGTTGGCTTCGCATGAAGCCATGACCCCGGCCATCCATGCCATGCTGGCTGCAGAATCAGTCAGTCTTGAGCAGATGCAGGTCATCGAACACAGCTTCACTCTCGATCCGTTATTAAACGGTGAGGTGGATGTTATGTCTGCCTTTGTCTCAAATGAACCGGCTGTGTTGAAACAGATGGGCATAAACTTCAACATCATCAGCCCGATCAATTACGGTATTGATTTCTATGGCAACAACATCTTTACGCATGAAAAAAACCTGCTTAAAAATCCCGAGCGGGTCGATGCTTTTGTAAAGGCCAGTCTCAAGGGCTGGAGCTACGCGCTCAATCACCCTGAAGAAATCATTGACCTGATCCTGCAACAATACTCACAGGCCAAATCCCGCGAGGTATTGCAATTTGAAGCCAGGGCCATTCACAAGCTTATTCTGCCAGAACATGTGACGCTGGGTGATATCAGCATCCCGCGTCTGCAACAGATCGCAAAGACCTTTATCCAGAAGAACATCATCAGCGCGGATTTTGATATCGACAGCCTGCTGGTAAAAGCTGATGACAAAACAACAGAATCTATCCAGCTGACACCAAAAGAAAAAGCCTGGATCAAACAGAAAAAAATCATTTCCCTGGGCGTTGATCCCGTCTGGGCGCCCTTTGAATTCATTGATGAGCACGGGCGTTATGCGGGTATGGCATCCGATTTTATGACGCTGATCAGCAATAAAACCGGGCTTGGCTTCGAGGTCCAACAGCATGACAGTTGGCAGGAGGTCATCGACAGCGCCAAGACCGGTCAACTGGATATACTACCCGCCGTCGTGCATACCCCTGAGCGTGCAGAATTCCTGCAATTTACCAAACCCCACATGGTCTATCCCATGGTGATTGTTACGCGCAAGAACAGTCATTTTATCAGCAACATGGACGACCTGAACCAGCAAAAGGTCCTGGTGATCAAGGATTATGCGACGGAAAGCATCCTACGCCGCAACCACCCGGAAATAGAACTGCTACTGGCAGACAATATCAATCAGGCACTGGACAGGCTATCTTCAGGTGAAGCACGTGCCTTTATTGATAACCTGGCCAGCATCACTCAAAGCATCACTCAACGAGGCATCACTAATCTCAGGATTAGCGGAACCACGCCTTATGAATTCGCACTCAGCATCGGGGTTGTAAAAGACAACCCTGTGCTGCTGCAAATACTGCAAAAAGCCTTGAATTCAATTTCACCCCAGGAGAAAAAGCAAATCCTCGACAAATGGATTTCAATTGACCTGCCCAGTCAGATCGACATGACGCTGATCATACAAATCAGTAGCGTCTCGCTTTTCATCATGGCCCTGTTCATGTACTGGAACCGAAAAATGGCCCATGAAATCAGTCGACGTAAACAGTTTGAAGTTGAACTGATGAAATCAGAACAACGCTTTCGTGAACTGTTTGAAAAAAATCAGGCGGTGGAACTGATCGTAAATCCTGGCAATACAAAAATTATCGATGCCAATCACGCCGCCTTGCAATTCTATGGTTACAGCAAACCACAACTGCTGGCTTTAACCCTCAACGACCTCAACACCACCTCGCTGAGTAAAACTCTGGCAAACCTGTCCCAGGCCAGGAAGGAGCAAAAATCGCATTTCTATTCAAATCACCAGCTATCGAATGGAGAGATCCGCGATGTTGAAGTGCATTGCGGCCCCATCGACTGGAACGGCGAACAATTACTGTATTCGATCGTGCACGATATTACTGACCGGGTTAAGGCTGAAAACAGCCTGGTGGAAGCCAAGGCGGAAGCAGAAAAAGCCAATCAGGTAAAAAGTGAATTCCTCGCCAACATGAGCCATGAAATCCGTACCCCCATGAACTCCGTGCTCGGTATGGCTGAATTGCTGGAGGACACCCCGCTCAATGATGAACAGAAAAAAATGCTGTCTATCGTACAAAGCTCAGGAAAATCGCTGATTTCCATCATCAACAATATTCTCGATTTCTCTAAACTGGAAGCTGAAAAAATGACCATCGAGAAAGTATCGTTCGCATTGCGCCCGATGGTTCAGGAGGTAATGGATACTCTTAAAGTGGAAGCCGCTGAAAAGCAACTGGAACTGATCATTGACAGTGCCAGCGATATGGATATCACTATTTCAAATGACCCGACCAAGTTGCGTCAGATCCTGACCAACCTGGTTGCCAATGCCATAAAGTTCACCGACTCCGGCTCTGTCACTATTTATTTGGACAAGCAGCAAACCATCAACCAGAAAACCACGCTGCTGTTAAAAATCATCGATACCGGCATCGGTATTGAAGAACATGTGCTCGATCATTTATTTGATTCTTTTACCCAGGCCGAACAATCCACCACCCGAAAATACGGCGGCACCGGGCTGGGACTGACCATCACCAAGAAACTGATCGATATGCTTGGGGGAGAAATCAAGGTTAGCTCACGCCCCGGTAAAGGCAGTACCTTTTCCATCTATCTACCAACCCATTTCAAGATGATGACTGATGAAGAAAAGAAACGCAGTCATCGCCCTACAAATCAACCCGAAAAAAATCTGCCGCGCTTTATGGCACGGGTGCTGGTGGCAGAAGATGTCAAACCCAACCAGGTACTGATCAAGAAAATGCTGGCGCGCTTCGGCTTGAACTGCGTGTTTGCCAATAACGGACAACAGGCCCTGGAAATAGCCCGTAAAGGCAATTTCGACATAATTTTCATGGATTGCCAGATGCCGGTCATGGATGGTTATACGGCCACGCGTAAAATTCGCCAATTTAACCGTGACATACCCATCGTGGCGATAACCGCGAATGTCTCTACCGAAGACCGCGAACGCGTTTTCACCAGTGGCATGAATGAACTCATCACCAAACCGGTCAACCTCGTTACCCTGGAAAATGCCCTGGTCAAATGGCTGCCCGATAAAATCATTAAGCCTGAACAACAGTTAACGCAAATCCATAATGACCCCGAAGTCATCAATTACATAACATTAAACAAGCTCAAAGACGAGATGGAAGAAGCGTTTGCAGAGGTTTACGAGTCGGTATTCAGCAGCATTCAATCAAGCATTAATCAACTTCAGCAACAAACAGATGACCATGAAACCATCACGCGCCTGTTTCACAGTATCAAATCACCTGCCGCCTCACTCGGCGCAGAAAAACTGGCAAAACTGGCGGCACTTTATGAACAGCAGTCAAAACAGCCGGAAACGCACAACCTGGAAAATCAGCTGGATAACCTGAAACGATCCTTTAATGAACTGCGTCAGCAATTAAGTGACTTTAAAATGACCGGATAAGCGTCGGCTTAACCCAGGGCTTTGACCAGTTCATCCATATTGGTTTTGGCATCACCAAACAGCATGCGCGTATTCTCCTTGTAGAACAACGGGTTTTCCACCCCAGCATAACCGGTTGCCATACTGCGTTTCAACACCACGACCATTTTACTGCGCCAGACTTCCAGCACCGGCATACCGGATATCGGGCTACCCGGATCTTCCAGCGCTGCCGGATTGACCGTGTCATTGGCACCAATAACCAGGGTCACATCGACATTGGGAAAATCGTCGTTGACTTCATCCATTTCAAACACCACATCGTAGGGCACCTTGGCCTCTGCGAGCAGTACATTCATATGCCCGGGCATTCTGCCTGCCACCGGATGAATTCCAAAATGCACATTGACACCTTTACCCATCAGGATTCGAGTGACTTCTGCCACCGCGCGCTGAGCCTGCGCCATGGCCATGCCATAACCCGGTACAATCATGACTTTTTTGGCTTCACTGAGCTTCTGTGCCACTTCCTCGACGGATGTCGCAATCACTTCACCGGCTTCTTCAGCAGACCCGCTGGGCTTGCTGCTGGTTCCAAAACCACCGGCAATGACGCTTAAAAAATGTCGATTCATGGCACGGCACATTATGTAACTCAAAATGGCACCACTGCTACCCACCAGTGCACCGGTCACGATCAACAGGTCATTGGATAACATAAAACCGGTAGCGGCCGCGGCCCAGCCCGAATAGCTGTTCAACATCGAGATAACCACCGGCATATCAGCACCGCCAATAGCGATAACCATGTGCACGCCAAAAACCAGCGCAATCACGGTCATGATAATCAAAGGGGCATAGGCCTCATCCAGGCTCTCCACACCGACAAACACGAAACCGTAAACCACCACCACGATAAACATGACCAGGTTGATCAGATGCCGCGCCGGCAACAGGACTGGTTTACTGTTGATCATGGCGCTGAGCTTGCCGAACGCAATCACCGAACCGGAAAAAGTCATCGCCCCGATGAATATACCAAGATACACCTCGATATCATGAATGGTTTTTTCCACGCCCGCAAAATGCAAGGCAGGGTCAAAATAGGTGGCATAACCGACACTGACCGCGGCCAGCCCAACCAGGCTGTGTAGAATGGCCACCAGTTGCGGCATCTGGGTCATCTTGACCTTGCGTGCCACAATGAAACCGAAAATCGCGCCGGGAATCATGCACAACACGATGACCCAGTAACTGGTGACCGCATCGCTGAATACCGTGGCAATAATTGCCAACACCATGCCCAACATACCGTAAAGGTTGCCACGCTTGGCATTTTCATTGCTGCTCAACCCACCCAATGCGAGAATAAACAAGGTGGCCGCACCCAGATAGAAAGCGTTTATCAATTGATCTGACATTATGGGAGCCTCTTAAAATCAGGATTTTTTTGTGAGATCAAGGAAGTTTCGCACGCAGAACCGGAGTGTATAGACACATACATGAGGATTTGAGCACGAAACTTATGTACAGGACGTACGGTATTCCTATTTTGCAGGAGCAAAAATCGGTGACGTCGATATCGCGGAAAAAGACTATTTGAACAGGCTTCCATACTACTCTCCAAACATCTTCAGCATGCGCTGGGTAACCGCAAAACCACCCACAATATTGATCGTCGCAATCAAAATGGCCAGCGCAGACAGTCCCACGATCAGACTGCTTTGCGATGAAACCTGGATAAGCGCACCGATAATAATGATACTGCTGATGGCATTGGTCACACTCATTAACGGAGTATGCAACGAAGGGGTGACATTCCAGATCACCATGTAACCGATAAAACAGGACAGCACGAAAACCGTAAAATGCCCCATGAAGGATGGCGGAGCAACGGCGCCGAGACCAAACAACAGCAGGCCACCAACCGCCAGTGGCAACAGGTTCCTGGATGCTTTCTTGATGATTGAAGGTTCTTCGTCCGCTTCCGTCCCAACCTGCGCTTCGGGCACCGGCTTTTGGCTATAGGCCGTCTTGTGCGCGCTCACCTCAATCACCGGTGGGGGCCAGGTTATTTCTCCCGACTTGACCACGGTCGCACCCCGTATCACTTCGTTATCGAAATCCAGTTGCAGTGGCGCCTGACTATCCTCAATCATTTCATCCAGCAGGTTGAGCAGGTTCGAGCCATAAAGCTGGCTTGCCTGGGCCGGCAAGCGACTGGGCATATCGGTATAACCGATGATGGTAACCCCGTGCTTTTGGGCCACCCGGTGTGGTTCGGTCAGCTCGCAGTTACCACCCTGCTCGGCGGCAAGATCGACGATGACACTGCCGTGTTTCATCGATTTAACCATGTCTTCGGTAATCAGCTTGGGCGCCGGTTTACCCGGGATCAGCGCCGTGGTGATGATGATATCCACTTCTTTGGCCTGTTCCGCAAACAATGCCATTTCCGCATCGATAAAAGCCTGGCTCATTTGCTTGGCATAACCGCCTTCACCGGAGCCATCTTCTTCAAAATCCAGTTCGAGGAATTCGGCATCCATGCTCTGAATCTGGTCCTTGACTTCGGGCCGGGTATCAAAAGCACGCACGATGGCACCCAGTGATTTGGCCGTACCGATGGCGGCCAGCCCGGCCACACCTGCTCCTATAATCATGACCTTGGCCGGTGGTACCTTGCCGGCTGCAGTGATCTGTCCGGTAAAAAAACGGCCAAAATGGTTGGATGCTTCGACCACGGCACGGTAGCCGGCAATATTGGCCATCGAACTCAGTGCATCCAGCTTTTGCGCGCGCGATATCCTCGGCACGGAATCCATCGACATGGCGTTAATGCCTTTATCGGCCAGCCTTTTCAACAAGTTTTCATTTTGGGCCGGCCACAGAAAACAGATCAACAGCGATCCCTGGGGCATGAAATCGATCTCATGTTGGTCACCTTCCAGGCATTGCTGCGGCGCCCTGACCTTCAAAATAATGTCAGCCTGACCATACATGGCTTTCCTGTCCTGCAGGATTTCGGCACCGGCTTCTCGATAAGCCTCGTCTGAAAAACTTGCAGCCAGGCCCGCATGGCTTTCAACGAGAACCTGAAAACCCTTTTTTATTAGTTTTTCTGTAATATCCGGTGTAATCGCGACGCGTTTTTCACCGGAATAAATTTCTTTTGGGATAACAACTTTCATCTCAATTCCTGCAAAAAGTTACCAACATAAACCATTGGGCCAACTCTGTGTCTTTTGCCAACAGATTTACGGCCAGCTCA
>JANTFY010000107.1 GCA_024763185.1 Gammaproteobacteria bacterium
AGCTGGGCGGAAACCCGCTATGTGACGGACCAGTTTGAAGTCACCCTGCGCAGTGGCACCAGTACTTCAAACAGCATTGTTCTAATGTTAAAGAGCGGCCAGGCCGTTAACCTGCTGGAAGAAGACGCGACCACCAAGTACTCCCTGGTTGAAACCAAGGGAGGAAAAAAAGGTTATGTGTTAACCCGCTTCCTGGATAAGCAGGCCTCCGGACGTGAACGTTATGCTTATTTAAAGGTGCAAAGTGACAAACTGAAGCAAACCATCAAGGAACTGAGGAGTGAACTTGATGAGTACCGTAATAACAAAAAGACGGATGAATCCTCTATCAATGAATTACAGAATAACCTGACGGCTACGCAGACAGAGCTGGAATCCTTGAAGAATGCTACCCGTGACACCATCCGGGTTATCAAACAAAACGATACCTTGAAAGCCCGTATCAATGAGCTGGAATCCGAGAAGCTTTTGCTATCAGAGGAAAATGCGAAATACAAAGACAGTACGGCGATGGACTGGTTTATCCGCGGAGCCGCTGTCTCATTGATTGCTTTTTTGCTGGGTATCATTGTCACCCGCATTCGCTGGAAAAAACGTGATTCGTGGGGGAGTTACTAATGGCCAGAACACCATCAACCATGCTCGAACTGGGCACTTCGGCCCCGGACTTTTCCTTGCCTGAACCTAAAACGCAGAAAACGATTAGCTTAAAGGATTTCAGCTCACAACCGCTACTCGTGGTGTTTGCCTGTAATCATTGCCCCTATGTGATCCATATTCTGCAGAAATTTGTCGAGTTTTCGAATGAATACAAGGATAAAGGTTTGTCCATCGTGATGATCAATGCCAACGATGTAGAAAATTACGCCGACGACAGCCCGCTCAAAATGATCGAGCTGGCAGAACAGTATGGGTTTAATTTTCCCTATCTTTATGACGAAACTCAACAGGTTGCTCAAGCCTACCAGGCAGCCTGCACGCCGGATTTATTTTTGTTCGACCACCAACACAAGCTGGTCTACCGGGGCCAGTTTGATTCATCCCGTCCGCGCAACGACGACCCGATTACCGGGGCCGACCTGCGTCGAGCCGTGGATGCGTTATTACAGGGCGGAGACATGCCGACCGAACAAATACCCAGCCTGGGCTGTAATATCAAATGGAAAGCGGGCAATGAGCCGGATTATTTCCACAGCGCATAACTCTCTAAATCCTGCTTATCAGGGTTTATCGCTGGACAGGTCGATACTGTCCAGCAAGTCATCGACCTCATCATCCGACTCCACTTCCACCTGTGGCTGAAGCGGGTCGCTTTCAGGTTCTGAAACATCCACTTCAACGGCTTCATCAATTTCGATATCGTCTGACGAATCGGTTGCTTCGACTTCAGCAGCCTGTTCATCTGCAGCCGTCCTTGCCTCTTCCACTTCCATTTCCTTTTCTTTTACTTTTTCCATGACTTCATGTTTGGCCAGTTCGTGATCGTGTCCGCCACCGAACATATTGCCAAATTCTGAAATCATGTTGCCCATGGTGGTTTTTGTAATTTCCAGTTCTTCGGCAAGTTTGCCATTGGATGCGCGTAAATCCTCAATCTCCTTTTCTTTTTCTTGCAACTCTTGCGAACCTGTACCAGCATCAACCTCAGGCATGACCGGAGACAGGCTTTTATAGATATCCACCAGTTCAGCCACACAGCTATCCATCGAGGCCAGAGCATCTGCATCCCGCTTCAGGTACAGGTTGATCAGTTTTTGAAAAAACTTTTTTTCCGACTTGTCGATGGCTTTCACCGCCTTCTTTAGCTCTTCGCCTTCAAAGCGGTATTTGTCCTGCAGAAAAGAACCGGTGACCTCCAATCGAACCTGCGATTGTTTTTTTAATTGATCGACTAGCTTGCTTGCAGCCACCCGGTCGGCTTTCTTTTTCTTGAACAAGACCAGCACGCCGATCAACAGGATGATCAACAGGATGACAAAACCTTCCGTAAGCAGGGAAAACAGTAATACGGAAACCTCAATCATCTTTCTTGTCTCCCGCATCCAGGTCCAGCTCATCATTTTCAGCGAACAGGTCGTATTCTTCGTTGCTCAACTTCTTTTTTCGCAGGTAAAAGTAAACTCCACCAGCGATCAGCACGAAGACGACATTTAAAGCCACAATGATAATAAGGGTCGTCATCAATCCGTTATCATTTTCGTCCTCATCCATGGTCGCGGCTTCGGGTTCTTTTTCATTGGCGGCCGGATCTTCCACAGTATCGTCCTTAACTTCCTGTTGTGGCTCGAACTTGACACCCAACACCGAGTAACCATCCAGCTTATGGTCAACCGGTTCGCCATGCACCGAGGTGGCTTTGACACGGATCAGCAACGGGTGCAAACCATCCAACTCGTTGGCCATAATCTGGCTGTTCCACTCGCCATTTTGCAGCGCCATTATCAACGGTTTCTGTAAACCATCCGGTCGCTGCAGTACGACCTCCAGCTGTAGCGAATCGGCCACGATGTATTCCTCGCGAGCCTGGATCCTGAGCTCAAATTCACCCGGTTTTTTGCCTTTTTCAATGTCTACCTTGACCGGCCACTGTACTTCGATATTGAAGCGCTTGCTGCGATCAAACACCCTGGCGTCTGCACTGATAATCAGCTCGTGATTGCCCTCTCTCAAAGGTGCATCGATGCGCTGTAAATAAATACCCTTATCGGAGGTCTCGCGTGACTTTTTTTGCTGCAGCCGGGTTGTAACAGTATCTTCTTCAACACGATGAGTGAGCGAAAAATCGACGAATTTAAGAAAACTGTTTTTACTGATTTTCTTATTTTTACTCTGCAACTCCACTTTGATATCCAGCGCTTTATCCGGCGTCGTGTAGGCTGGCAGATCATTCACCACCAGTTTCAAATCGGTCACGACCATGACCCGGTTATCCGGGTCTACATCCGCGTCCAGCTTCCATTTACCGGACAGTGGTTTTTTAACCGTGATCAAATCGTAACCGAGGTCATTTCGCCACTGCACATTGGCTGCGTGTTTTTCCTCGATGTGGACTTTGCCATCCGGCTGGATCAAGCGGGTTTTCCTGTCGCCCTGACGAAACACTAACAGGGTCATTTCCCGAATACTGTTGTCGACGGAGAAACTGTTGTTGTTCAGAGGAACGGTATCGGGTTTAGCGGCCCGTTCAAACATACGCAGAAAGATGCGCTGCAGATCCTCTGCACTGTTGGCTATTTCAAATGAACCGGATGTCTTAACCGCGATCTGCTTAAGCAGGCTTTCATCCGAATACCCCGACAGGGCGATGGTATGAACCGTCACTCCTTTTTTGACCAGTTGGGGTAAGGTCTTGTTCAGGATATTACTTCTGGACAGCTCATTTTTTTCGGCATTTTTAGAGATATCCACCTGACCGTCGGTCAGCAGAATGATATTGCGTCGACTGTTGGGATCGGCCGTTTTCCAGCTGGCACTGGCTCGCGTCAACGCACCTTCGATATTGGTAAACTGACCACGCGAATGGATTTTGTCCACCCCTGCATCGGCACGTTTACGCCATTTTTCATCCACCTTGCCCCACTTGACCTCCATGGATACATAACGGCCGAAAGTCCACAACCCTGCGCTGGAACCACTCGGGATCAGGCCATTCAACATCTTTACCGCGGGAATACGCAGATTTTGCGGATCGGTTTTCACCATACTGCCCGACACATCGACCAGGATGCGAATATCATCCACCGCTGCGGTGGCAACCGGTCCACTGATCAACATTGAAAGCAAAAAGAACAGCACAGCAGTCCGTTTCATCATATGTATTTTTAATTTTGAGATAGTGTTATTGTCATCGGCAACAGTCCCAAAAAATTGAGTCTAATCCTGCCCTGTCTTTTTACCCGGGCTTTTCCCGCTCAATGAACACAACTGGACTGTAGATTGTCGTATACTCAAGTATAGAAGCTAAACAGGGTTTGTATAGCGTGGCTGATAGACTCAAGATATCGCATGAATATGACATCACCAGTACCTATGACTGGTGCGTAAAGGCATTTCGTACCACGCGCAAACTGCTAAAGCTCAACATCAAATTGCACGATGAACACCATCAGCCCTGTGAAAAAACCATCAAACAGGGCGATATCTTTTTATTCAATCATTTTGCCCGTTTCGAAACCTTTATCCCGCAATACCTGATACATGCTGAAACCGGTGACTACTGCCGCTCCATAGCTTCGGCCGAATTTTTTGCCGATGAACGGTTTGCTACCTTCTTACGTACCATCGGCGTGGTACCCAATTCCATGCCGGATCTGTTTCCATTTCTGGCCAGGGAAATTCTGCATGGACGAAAGCTGATTATTTTTCCCGAGGGGGGCATGGTCAAAGACAAACAGGTGATTGATGAACTGGGCCAGTTTGGCATTTTTTCACGCTCCGCATTGAAGCGACGTAAACACCATCGCGGGGCAGCGGTGATAGCGCTGGCACTGGATGCCTTTAAAACTGCACTGTTGAGGGATTTTTCCAAGGGATATTATAAGAATATCGAACGCTGGGCTGAACAACTCGACTTCAAGGACAGTGAGAGCCTGATGGTCAAGGCCCTGAAACCCACCACCATTGTACCCAGTCACATTACTTTCTACCCGATACGGGTCAATGACAATATTCTGCATCAGGCGGCCCAATTATTGAACAAGGGTATGAACAAACGCTTTGCCGAAGAATTGATTATTGAAGGTAACCTGTTGTTCAAACACACCGATATGGATATTCGATTCGGCCGATCGCTTATTGTAGGCAAATACTGGAAATGGTGGGAAAAAATGCTGTTGCCCAATGTTGTGCATCGCTTCGAATCGTTACGGGAATTGTTCAAGCTGACACCAGAAGCCGGACATTGGGGCGGCCGAATACATTCCATCGGCATGCAGGCTAAATCGTCCCTGGTACGGGATGATTACATGATTTCCATGTATAACGCGGTCACCGTCAACCTGAGTCACATCGCGTCCTATATCATTTTACTGTGTCATCGGGAGGGTATGAGCTCTATCAGTTTTAATCGATTTCATAAAACCCTGTATCTGTGCATCAAAAATATTCAATCATCGGAAAGTCACCTGCATCGCAGCCTGAAAAACCCGCAGGAATATGGCGCAGTCATTGAAGGCGGCAGCACCCGCCTGCATCAGTTTCTCGGCACGGTAAAAAAAATGGGTCTTATAAAGATTGAAGACCGGCACTATATTTTTCAGGAAAAGCTGCTCAATGAATTTCATTTCGATGAAATCAGAACCGAAAACCTGATCAGTGTGTATGCCAATGAACTCGCGCCCTTGACCTCGATCACCAGCATGATCCAAAGCAGCATAAAAAAAGTCGATGAAGTCAGTATTCAGGACATCGCCCGATTACGATTTGATGACCAGTTGCTGGCCTACCACTATGATAAAAAAGCCTACTCCAAACCACGCCATCTTGAAATCAATCAACAGCAGACCTTTACCCAGGACGGACAATGGTTTTATCTCGAGGGTGAATCCGATGAATCACCCGCGGCCCTGTTGATACATGGGTTTATGGCCTCACCCGCTGAAATGCGCGGCCTGGCAGAGCGTCTGCATGAACAGGGCTTCCATGTTATGGGGGTACGCCTGAAAGGTCATGGAACCTCCCCCTGGGATTTACGCGAACGAAACTGGCAAGACTGGGCCGCCTCGGTTAAAAGAGGTTTTAACATACTCAAGGCGTTCAGCTCACAAATTCATCTTATCGGTTTTTCAACCGGCGGCCTGTTGGCGTTGCAGCAGGCAGTTGAGCAACCGGACCCTGCACTTAGCTCTGTGATCAGTGTTTCTGCACCGGTGGAATTCCGTAATAAAAACATGAAATTTGTACCCCTTTTACACCAGGCCAATCGTATTGTACGCTGGGTCAGCTCCGAGGGTCTCATGCCATTCCGCCCCAACAACACCGAACATCCGGATATCAATTATGCCCATATCCCGATCAGGGCCCTGTACCAGTTACAAAAATTTATTGAGCACTTCTTTAAACATGAGGCCCGCATAGCATGCCCGGTAGGCCTGTTTCAGTCTGATCAAGATCCAGTCGTGGTGCCCAGCAGTGTTGAACGGCTGTTTGATCATATCGAAAGCCCCTATAAACACATTGAAATGATAAACTCAAACCGGCACGGCATCGTCTATGAAGATATCAATCATACCCAACAGAAAATCATAGCTTTACTGAAAGCTGATGAACAACGAACTCGGCAGGAGCCTTTACTCGAAGCCGTTCATTCAAGCTAACGATTGCCAGCAACGACGGATACGGGCTCTATTTTTATTAGCCTGTTGAAATAATAGAAAAGATTTATCACCCTGACTTTTGTTAAATGGTTCACATTCTTCTGTAACGGCACTCCCTAACATGAAAGCAGGATATAAAAAAAGACAGGGTAAACATCATGATTTACGCGGAACAAAGGAGCAGTATAACTCAGTTCGAACTGGGGCAAATGTTTAGCAAAGCGCAGGATGAAACGCGCGATTACCAACAGGCAGCCGAATGGTTCACGCGCTCGGCCCGCCAGGGCAACACCCAGGCGCAATATAAAATCGGCCTGATGTACAGTCGCGGACTGGGCGTAACCATCAATTACCTAAAAGCTTATGCCTGGCTCAAGATTGCCGCGGCACAGGGATCACAAAAATCACTTCGCTATCTCAACAAAATTGCCGCAAAAATACCCCCCAACCGTCTCAGGGAAGCCCACCGCTTAAGCCAAAAATACTACCAAAAGTATGTTGCCAAGCAGGATTAAAAAAACCTGCCTTTCAACACTCTGCTACTTTTTTATTGATCGAGCCACTCAAACTTTCGTTCAGCCAGTTTAACCGCAGTGGTGACATGTACTTTTTGCTGTCCGCCAGAGTTGATGAAAAGTTCCAGGCTATGCTTCACCACCGGAAAGGCCAATTGCTGCCAGGGGATGTCTTCGACAGCAAACAGGTCGGTTTCCAGGCTTTCCTCACCGGGCGATACCTGGTCCGTTTTCAACTCACCCTGAAACATCAGGTATACCTGGGAGATATGCGGCAGATTGAATATACCAAACAGATCCAGTTGTTTGGCCTCGGCATTTGCTTCTTCCATCGCTTCACGCGCCGCAGCCTGGGCGATGGTTTCCCCATTTTCCATGAACCCGGCAGGCAGGGTCCACAAGCCATAGCGCGGTTCAATGGCACGCTTGCATAACAGGATTTTTTCACCCCAGGTCAGTATCGCACCGCACACATTATTGGGGTTGCTGTAATGAATGGTGCCACAGCTGCTGCAGACATCTCGCAGGCGATTATCACCTGCAGGGACTAATTGTTCTATGCTTTCACCGCAATGGCTGCAAAAATTCATCCGGCCAACTGCTTGACAAGATCAACAGTCAGATAGTCCTGTTGATAGTTTTGTTGCATAACTTTAGAGGGATTACTGCTATCTCCCATTTGGTCGAGCACCAACAAGGCACCGCTAAAATCATCGTTCTGAGTATAACCATTGTAGGTGATAATGGTTTTTAAATTTGCACCCAGGGAAGATTTGATGCCATTCACGGAATCCTCGAATGCAATACAGGCTTCCGGC
>JANTFY010000108.1 GCA_024763185.1 Gammaproteobacteria bacterium
GGCATGGTGTCAGCTTCGAAAACCATGGGCATGCCCATATACACATGATTCGCAAGCAAGGCGGTGAATCGGATCAGGACTGGTTAACACGGGTGGAAGCGGATATAAAGAAGGCCCAGCAACGCATTACCCAGGAGATGGGTGTCGCACCCACGTTATTTGCCTACCCCTATGGCGAATACAATCCAATGCTCATTCAGCTGGTTGAAGGCATGAGCCTGACCGGTTTTGGACAACAGTCCGGGCCGGTGTGGCCGGATGCCAACATGGGTGCTTTGCCACGTTTTCCCATGGCGGCTCAATTTGCTAATCTGAAAGGTTTTATCACCAAGGTAAATACCCTGCCCCTGCCGGTCGTCCAGGCTACGCCGATAGACCCCCTGACCAAAGCGGGGCAATGGCGCCCCACCCTGAAACTCAAGCTGGCCCCAAAATCCTATTCCAGACAAGGTTTGCGCTGTTATATCAGCGGTAGTGACCAGGTGGAAATAAAATGGTCGGACAGCGAGAAAGATAGCGTCGAAATCAGTCCCTTATTTGATCTTAAACCCGGGCGACACCGCACCAATTGCACCATGCCCTCAAACCAAAAAGGCCGCTTTCACTGGTACAGTCATAACTGGTTTGTACGTAAAGCGGATGGCAGCTGGTACGCCGAATATTGATACAGACACCAGGATAAAATGGCGCGCAATTTGCCTATATTAGTGTTTTCTTATAAACTACCAGGCTTTTAATCACATCTATCGATTAATGCTCTATTTAAAGCACCTGCGATTTCTGTTTTCTTTCCGCGTGATCGCCGCACCCATATTAATCGGACTCCTGTTAATGACCCAGGCCAGGGCCTGGCAGCGACCCGTTTATACCTACCCGCCTGCGTATTATCAAATCACCGCTTACGCCCATTACTACCCCTATCCTCAACCAGCTTATTACCGAGGTTATTATGCGCCGGCACCTGTCGTGCGTGCCCCCAAAAAGCAAGCGCCTGCCATTGGCGTTAAAACAACACCGGTCAACCTGTCAAATAAGGAAGACGCCCAACTGAGCACCATAAAGCCAGACAGTAACATCCACGAAAAGAAACAAGCCTTTATACAAAAGCTGCTACCCTATATCGAGCGTGAAAATGCCCGCATTCAACAGAGACGGGGGCAAGCACAACAAATCATTCACCGCCTTGAAACCCGGGACAGCATCTCGAATAAATCCCGTCTATGGCTGAAGCAACTGGCCAGACAATACCGCGTCAAGGGTGACCCGGTAGAAAGCCATCAGGCTCGCACCGACTTGCTCAACAAAGTGGATATCATTCCACCCTCCCTGACCCTGGCCCAGGCCGCCACCGAAAGCGCCTGGGGACAATCGCGTTTTGCCACCCAGGCCAATAACCTGTTCGGCATCTGGACCTATGATGAAAGCAAGGGGTTGATACCCGAAAACCGGGATGAAAACAAAAAACACCTGGTACGAAAATTTGATGATCCGGGAGCTTCGGTGCGCTACTACATGCATACGCTGAACGCTCACCCGGCCTACAAAAAACTGCGTGACGTCCGCTACCAGCTACGCCAGAAAAAAAAGGCTCCTAGTGGACACCAGATGGCCACCGGACTTGAAAAATACTCAGCCAAGGGTGAGCGCTATATTCAATTGATTCGCGACCTGATCCGCCAGAACCAGTGGGCACGTCTGGATGCCATCCACGCCCCTGCCTGATTTACAGCAATTATTAACCCGGAAACCATTTATATGATGTAGTGACAAAGACAGACAGCGTAAAAATCTATACTCTGAAATCGTTGAAGCCAGGCTTCCAAAACGAATAGAAAATCCTGAATATTATTTGGGATGGTCTACTTTAAAATTCTCATTAACTTCTCGGGCACCAGACAGGGTGAAGTCTGTATGGTTAATAGTACCAACCGGACCCTCCCACACTTCAAACTCTATATCAATGCGCTTTCCACATGCATCACAATTAGATTCATATTCAAAAACATAATGAATATGTTCTCCTTGTTGATCATCAGTAACCGCTGCCACCTGAAATTCAAGCTCACTGGCACCTAAAGAATGTTTCTTCCCACAATGGTCGCATACAAAAGAAACGGAACCCACGATAGCCATAATTTTAACCCCCTTGTTTGATACCCTCAGGCTACTCTCGGATATAAGCTACAACAATCAAAGTCCATAGAAGGTTTGATCTGGATCAAAGCCAGCTTGTGGCCCACGCGCCCAACTTTACAATATCGAAGCAAAACCTTTAATGCACCCGGTAACCCGAGTGACAGGCCACGCATTGCTGCATTACCTCGGACAGTGCCGAGAAGGCCTTGTGCAAACCGCCGTCCAGCTCGGCATCACGTGCCGATATGGCAAAACGGCTCGCTGCCTGGTGCATCGATGTGCCGATAGCGCCCATTTCTTTGGGCATGAATTTGCCCATGTGCGAGGCACCGTGTGACTCCAATGAGGACATTCCCAGGCGTTGCTCTGCTACATCGGCAGCTTTTTCATATTCACTGTCAGACAGGTAGCGGGTGATCTCCTGCAGAGCCAGCAGGTGATCACGCATATTGCTCAGCATGTGATCCCTCATGTGTGATGGCAGTTCGACCTTGATACGATTGTCGGCGGCAAACAGGTTAGCGCTGAAAAACAGCAGTATGGAAAAGGTGGTTATTTTGATGGTCATGGATCTTGTTCTCGTTGTTATAAGGTGGCCCAGTATATCGCTAATTACGACCAAAAGTCTTTTGTAATCAGAAACATGAAATAACATTAATTATTGCTAATATTTTAAAGCCCACCCCGTTGGGGAGCTAGGCAAGACTATGGCATGCCCGTATAATTGCGCGCATGACTGAATACCTGCTCATACTCATCAGCACCATCTTTGTAAACAATATCGTGCTGGTAAAGTTTCTCGGCCTATGCCCTTTTATGGGGGTTTCGCGAAAAGTGGAAACCGCCATTGGCATGAGTGCTGCCACCACCTTTGTTTTAACCCTGTCTGCGGTGTTGAGTTACATGGTCAACAACTGGGTTCTGGCGCCCCTGCAGCTTGAGTTTCTGCGCACCATCGCTTTTATTATCACGATTGCCGCGGTGGTTAACTTCACCGAAATGGTGGTCCATAAAACCAGCCCCTTACTGCATAACGTGCTCGGGATTTTCCTGCCACTGATTACCACCAACTGCGCCGTTTTAGGTGTTGCCCTGTTGAATATTCAGGAGCAACATAGCTTTCTTGAATCCGCTTTTTATGGCTTTGGCGCAGCCGTGGGCTTCTCCATGGTATTAATCCTGTTTGCCGCCCTGCGCGAACGTGTGAATGTTGCCGATGTGCCAGCCCCGTTCCAGGGTGCGGCTATCGGTCTGATCACAGCCGGGTTGATGTCGCTGGCTTTCATGGGTCTCGGTGGTCTGGTCAATAGCTGATATGTTAATCCTCATAGCCGTTCTCACCCTGAGTTTTATTGCAGGCAGCTTTGGCCTTATCCTGGGTTATGCCGCCATTCGTTTCAAGGTGGAGGGCAACCCGATCGTCGATCAGGTGGATGCCTTACTGCCGCAAACCCAATGTGGGCAATGCGGTTTTGCCGGCTGCCGTCCCTATGCCGAGGCCATTGCTAATGGCGAGGCGCCCATCAATCAATGCCCTCCCGGTGGCGAACAAACCATTGTCGCACTGGCCGACTTGCTGGATGTTGAGGTATTGCCATTGAATGAAGAGCACGGCGAACACAACGAACTTCCGCTGGTCGCCGTGATTGACGAGCAAACCTGCATTGGTTGCACCCTGTGCATTCAGGCCTGCCCGGTGGATGCCATCCTGGGATCGGCCAAACACATGCACACGGTAATTGAAGATGAATGTACCGGTTGCGAATTATGCCTGCCGCCCTGCCCGGTGGATTGCATCGACATGGTCCCGGTAAAACAGACACTGGCTGACTGGAAATGGCCGGACCCGGATATTGAGGGGGCCACCGATGTCCACTAACCCCACTTTGTATCGTTTCCATGGCGGGCTGCATCTGCAGGACCACAAGGCCGAGTCACTGGTTAATCCGCTGCAACAGGCCAGCCTCGCCGATGAGCTGGTTATCCGGGTCAGCCAGCATATTGGCGAAGCCAATACCCCGGTCGTCAATGTGGGCGATGCGGTCAAACGTGGCCAGCTACTGGCAGAATCCCATGAATTTGTCAGCGCCCCGGTACATGCACCGGCCAGCGGCGTAATCAAGGCTATTGAAGCTCGCCCCATCGCCCATCCATCGGGTCAAACAGCGGATTGTTTCGTGATGGTTCCATGGGCTGGCGAAGAGCAGTCACAGTCCAAAGTCGCGCATAGTCAGGACCCGCGCGAGCAACTCAAAACTATTCGCGCGGCGGGTATCGTCGGCCTGGGCGGGGCCGTATTTCCTTCCGCCGCCAAGCTTGCAACAGCCCTCAAAACGGGTATAGACACGTTGATCATCAACGGCGCCGAGTGTGAGCCCTATATCACCTGTGACGACAGCCTGATGCAACATAAACCCGAAGATGTAGTTCGCGGCATCGCCATCCTGCAAAACATATTACAACCGCGGCAAACCCTGGTGGGTATAGAAGACAACAAAGCGGCGGCCATCCAGGCCATGCAACAGGCATTGTTACAATCCGAATTAATGAACACCGCGGTGGTCAGCATTCCGACCCTGTACCCATCCGGCGGTGAAAAACAATTGATAAAAATCCTGACCGGTCATGAGGTTCACAGCGGTGAGCTGGCTTTTGACATGGGGATTTTCTGTCAAAACGTCGGCACCTGCTCGGCCATAGCCCGCGCCATTGATCATCACGAACCCCTGATATCGCGCATTGTCACCGTAACCGGCCCCGGCATCAAAAACCCGGGCAACTGGATCACGCCGTTAGGCACGCCCATCCGCCACCTGATCGAACTAGCCGGGGGTTACAGCGTGCAACAACCCAAACTGATCATGGGTGGGCCGATGATGGGCCTGGACCTGAAAAGCGACCAGGTCCCGGTGGTCAAGGCGACCAATTGCATTCTGGTACTAAACCAGGAAGACCAACCTGAACCCCAGGACTGCATACGTTGCGGCCGTTGTGAACAGGTCTGCCCGGCGCAACTGCTGCCGCAACAACTTTACTGGAACAGTCACGCGCACCAGTTTGAAAATGCCGAGCAATATCATCTGTTTGACTGCATTGAGTGCGGCTGTTGCTCGGCGGTTTGTCCGAGCCATATTCCGCTGGTTCAGTACTACCGGTTTGCCAAGAGCGAGATCTGGGAACAACGCCGAAAAACCTACAAATCGGATCGTTCACGCAAGCGTCATGAATTTCGCGAAGCGCGCCTGTTGAAAAAGAAACAGATGGATGAAGAACGGCGCCGGCAAAAACGTGAGGCCCTGGCCAAGAAGAAACAGGCAGAGCAAAAAGGCGCTGCAGACAAGGGCACCAAAACGCAAAATGCTGACGCGGTACAGGCCGCACTGGAACGTGTAAAAGCGCGTAAGAAAACCCAGCATATCAAACCTAAAAACACCACTGAACTGACCGAAGCCCAGCAACGTCAAATTGACGAAGCTGAAGCAAGGCGAAAAAAAATAACAAGGGATGATTCATGACGCTCTCTTCTTCACCTTATGTGACACCGTCGGCTTCCACCAACCGCATCATGCTCAATGTACTGATTGCGCTGGTGCCCGGTACCATCGCCTATATCTGGTTTTTTGGGGTAGGCATCGTCGTCAATATCGTGTTTGCCATTGGCTTTGCACTGCTGTTTGAAAGCCTGGTGCTGTGGCTGCGCAAACGTCCGCTTAAACCCTACCTGGCCGATTACAGCGCTGTCGTCACGGCCTGGTTATTTGCCCTGTGTATCCCCATGCACAGTCCGTGGTGGCTGGTCGCAACCGGTATAGGTTTTGCCATGATTGCTGGCAAACACCTTTATGGCGGCCTGGGTTTTAATCCCTTCAACCCGGCCATGGTCGGCTACGTGGTATTGCTGATTTCTTTCCCGAAGGAAATGACCACCTGGTTTTTACCGATACAGGTCAGCGGTGAATCCCTGAATATCGCCCAGGCCTTTGCCTACAGTCTGGGTTATGCCGATATCCAGCAGTGGGATGCACTGACCTCGGCCACACCACTCGACCAGTATAAAACCAGCCTGGGGCAGAACATGATGATCAGCGAAATCCGCCAGTCACCGGTGTTTGGCGATTTCGCCGGTCTAGGCTGGGAGTGGATTGCCAACTGGTGGTTTATTGGAGGTCTTTACCTGCTGTTCACCAAAACCATACGCTGGCACATTCCGTTTGGCGTGATCATGGGCATGCTGATTCCGGCGTTTATCCTCTATGTTACCAATCCTGACAGTGTAGCCTCCCCGGGTTTTCACCTGTTTTCGGGTGGCCTGATGCTGGGCGCTTTTTTTATCGCCACCGATCCGGTCAGCGCTTCCACCACCAACAAGGGGCGCCTGCTTTATGGCTTTATGATCGGCATGCTGGTGTTTGTTATTCGCAACTGGGGCGGCTTTCCCGATGGCGTGGCCTTCGCCGTACTGCTCGCCAACATGGCGGTGCCGTTAATCGATTATTACACCCAGCCACGCACCTTTGGTGTCAACCCGCCGGATGAGCACCATTGATGAAATTCAAGCAGATTCTCATCTCCGGTTTTTTATTGTGGCTGTTTTCCGTCATCGGCACCGCGTTGGTTGCATTCACCCAGCAGCAGACCGTGGAACGCATTGCCGCCAATGAAAAAGCGGTCCTGTTAAAAAACCTGAACACCCTGTTACCTGCTGAAAAACTGGATAACGATATCGCTCAGGACACCATCGAATTACAACCTTCACCCTTACTGGGCAGCAAAAATACTGCACTGGCTTATCGTGCGCGCAAAAACGGAGAACCGGTAGCCGTTGTTTTTAATGCCATTGCAGCGGATGGCTACAACGGCGCCATCCACCTGCTGATCGGTGTCTACGATGATGCCACCCTCGCCGGGGTCAGAGTGGTCAAGCACAATGAAACTCCCGGCCTGGGTGATGGTATCGAGACACGTAAATCCGACTGGATACTGGGTTTCAATAACAAGTCGCTGAAAAACCCTGAACCCGAAAAGTGGAAGGTTAAACGTGACGGCGGCGACTTTGACCAGATGACCGGCGCCACCATCACACCTCGCGCCATCGTGAAAGCCGTTAAAAATACCCTGCTTTATTTTGAGCAAAACCGTGAGAGACTGTACCAATGAGCATCACTTCCTCAGAAATTACGCAAAACGGTTTATGGAAAAATAACGTTGCCCTGGTTCAATTGCTGGGTCTGTGCCCGTTACTGGCGGTGACCAGCACCACCATCAATGGCATCGGCCTGGGCCTGGCCACCCTGATCACGCTGGTGTTATCCAACACCCTGGTGTCACTGATCCGCGACGTGGTTCGCAAGGAAGTACGCCTACCGGTCTTCGTTCTGATCATTGCATCCATCGTAACCATCATCGAGCTGGTCATGAAAGCCTGGTTTTACGAGCTGTACCTGGTACTCGGGA
>JANTFY010000109.1 GCA_024763185.1 Gammaproteobacteria bacterium
TGTATGCTTTCTTCTCCGGACTCGGCCTCACCGATAATTTTTACCTGTTTGGTATCTTCCAGCAGGCGTTTTATTCCGGTTCTGACCAGTGAATGATCGTCGATCAAGAGAATATTTATCATGATGCCCCCCAGCTTTTCGACGCATCATAGCAGATATATCCTACTAACTGTAGTCCATCAACGCTTCCAGGACAGATAGGGATTGGAAACCAGGGAGACGTTGATGTAACGACGGTCATCCGACACTTCTTTACCCAGCCAGACGGGTTTGGTGAAAGGTTCCGTTTCGTGTTGAAGCTCAACCTCAGCGACTATCAAACCCAGGTTGTCACCTTCAAACTCGTCAATTTCCCAGACATGTTGATCAACTTTCACCAGGTGACGGTTTTTTATCACCGCACTGCCATTACACATGTACTGCACCATGAATTCGGCATCGGCAACCGGGATTTCATATTCAAATTCATGGCGCCGAATAGCAAACGTCATGGTTTTTGAACTGAGGTAGGCTTTATCATCTGTAACGCGAACACGCAGTGAGGCCTTTTCCGTATTGCAGAAATAAGCCTGTTTCATAGGAATGGTTTTGTAGACCTGCGAGCGCCAACTGTCCGATTTCAGCAGAAATTTACGTTCTATCTCGTAAGCCATGGGTTTGTTTTTTTAAAAACGTAATAGAGCTGAACCCCAGGTAAAGCCGCCACCAAAGGCTTCAAGCAGTAACATTTCGCCTTTCTTGATGCGACCATCACGTACTGCCACGTCCAGCGCAAGCGGAACCGAGGCAGCTGAGGTATTGCCATGTTCCTGAACCGTAACCACGACATGATCCAGAGACATTTTTAATTTACGTGCCGTGGCATGAATAATACGGATATTGGCCTGATGGGGGACCAGCCAGTCAATATCCGATTTTTGCAGATTATTGGCTTCCAGGGTTTCATCGACGATTCGGCCGAGCGTATTGACAGCCATCTTGAACACTTCATTGCCACGCATTTCGACCTTGCTGTTAACTTCATCCATGTTTTCAAGGCCCTGTGAAATACCGAAAGGAACACGCAATAAGGCTTCGTAGTCGCCATCCGCATGCAGATGGGTAGAGAGAATACCGGTTTGTTCATCGGCTTCAAGAACAACGGCACCGGCACCGTCGCCAAACAGAACACAGGTAGTGCGGTCTTTCCAGTTGAGAATTCTGGACAGGGTTTCAGCGCCGACAACCAGAGCCTTTTTGGCTGCCCCGGTTTTGATAAATTTCTCTGCCACACCCAGAGCATAGACAAAACCGGTACAAACGGCCTGAACATCAAAAGCGGCGCAGCCGTGTATATCCAGCCTGGATTGAAGCAGGCAGGCGGTACTTGGGAAAATACGGTCAGGCGTGGTGGTCGCTACCACGATTAAATCAATCTCTTGCGGTTTTAATCCGGCCGCTTCAATGGCATGGCGGGCAGCACGCTCGGCCAGATCAACGGTGGTTTGCCCATCCAGTGCAATATGGCGTTTTTCTATGCCCGTACGTTCACGAATCCAGGTGTCGTTGGTGTCGACGATTTTTTCCAGATCAAAATTGGTCATTACCTTTTCCGGCAGATAACTACCGGTACCCGTGATGCGCGCAAAGGTCATGCGATCTTTTCCTCATGTTGTTGGAGATAGAGTCCAATTTCCTTACTGATACGTTCAGGTACGGATTTATCTATCTCGATGCTGGCGATCTTGATGGCGTTAAAAAAAGAGTCGACATCGGCGCTACCATGACTTTTGATGACAATACCATTGAGACCCAGGAGGCTGGCTCCATTGTATTGACGGGGATCGAGTGTGTGGCGCACCGAATTCAAGATGGGTAGCGATATAAGCGCGGCAAACTTGGTAAAAATATTCTTTTTAAAGGCCTTTTTAAGCACGGTATTAACCAGTGAAGCCAGTCCTTCTGCCGTTTTGAGAGAAACATTACCCACAAAACCGTCGGATACAACCACGTCCACCGTGCCTGTGTAGATGTCATCACCTTCGATAAAACCCGCATAATTCAGGCTGGTATCAGCGAGCAACTGGTTGGCCTGCTTTACCACTTCATTGCCCTTGATGGCTTCCGACCCGATATTCAGCAACCCAACCGTCGGCCTGGCTATGTTATCAACTGACTGGGCCAGTACCGAACCCATAACCGCGAATTGCAGCAGATGTTCAGCACTGCAATCGATATTGGCACCCAGATCCAGCATGTGGCTGTGACCTCGAATCGTGGGTAATGAGGTGCAAATGGCTGGGCGGTGAATTCCCGGAATGGTTTTGAGCACGAATTTACCGGTGGCCATTAACGCGCCGGTATTGCCTGCACTGATACAGGCGTCCACCACGCCTTCCTTGACCAGGTTGATGGCTACCCGCATGGAAGAATCTTTTTTCTTTTTCAATGCAATGGCCGGCATTTCATCCATGCCCACCACTTCGGAAGCATGGTGGACGGATAAACGGGTTTCGTTTGCCAGTCCATGCTGCTGCAACTGTGCCTGTAGCTGCTCTTGCTGACCGACCAGAACCAGTTCAACATCGGCAAAAGACTGAAGTGCCTTACCTGCAGCCGGAACTGTCACGGCCGGACCAAAGTCTCCGCCCATTGAATCAATCGCAATTTTTTTTATGGTCATTTTCAGCGGCTATAAATAATTACGGGCGGATAGATTCCGCCCGTAGATCAAGTCGATGAGTAAGGTTTTACTCTTCGTCCAGGTCTTCTATTTCGACTTTATCGGCAATAACCTTGCGACCACGATAGAAGCCATCCGCGCTGATGTGATGACGACGATGCGTTTCGCCGGTTGTCGGTTCAGTGGATAAGGTGGGTGCCGATAACGCATCGTGTGAGCGTCTCATGCCCCGGCGAGAAGGTGTTTTGCGATTTTGTTGAACAGCCATGCTTGTCTCCAAATAAAATTAATCAGTACCCTTCAGTGATTGCAACACTGCAAAGGGATTGTTTGTTTCCACAGGTGGCTCTTCATCAGGAGCCGCCTGCAAGTATTTATTACAGTTGGTATTTTCGTGCATCATGATGATGGGTAAAGCCAGGATCAGCTCATCCTCAATGACTTCAACCATATCCAGATAACCATCCGTCGAATAAACCGAATCCAGCTCGAAAGACTGAATATCTTCTTCACTGGCATCAATCAGCAATTCAAAATCCTGATCGATTACAAGTTCCATCGGTTCCAGGCAGCGCTGACATTCCACGTTTAAATGCGCTTCATAATGCCCTTTAATCGAGGCATGCTGAAACGCGTTATAACCGAATTCGAAGGTAACCGGTATGACGCCCTCGCTTGCTAATACCAATTCCGACAAACGTGCCATTTGAGACAAGGACATGTTGCCTTCAAAATAGGCATTATTACCCAGCTCCCGCGTTACCTTGTATGTCTGCTGTAACCTGCCCTGCATAAACGCGTGATTCTACCTGTTTTCGCAACCGTTTGTCTATGCCCAAACCCTTGTGTGCGAACTGAAAAATGATAAAAAATAGAATTTTATAATATACTGACCATTTACATATCCAGATTTGATTACCTGGCATGACCGAACCCGATATTATCCTTGCTTCCAGCTCACCCTTCCGTCAGGAATTGTTGTCCCGATTACAACTTCCTTTTCGATGCATATCGCCTGACATCGATGAATCGGTTAAACAGGATGAAGATGCCGGGCATTATGTGAGCCGACTCGCGCAGGAAAAAGCACAATCCATTGCCCACCAACACCCCAAAGCCATTGTCATTGGCTCGGATCAGTGCGCCTACCTGAACGGAGAGATACTGGGTAAACCGGGGAGCCACGAAAATGCCTTAAAACAACTGCAAAATGCGCGTGGAAATGAAGTTGTTTTTTATACGGGCCTGTCGGTACAAAGTCAAAAAAGCGGATTCAATCAGGTCGATTGCGTCGAATTTCGGGTCGGTTTTCGCGATTTGCGAGATGCGCAACTGGAACACTACCTGAGAACTGAAAAGCCTTATCACTGTGCCGGCAGCTTTAAATCCGAAGCTTATGGCATCACCCTGTTCAGTTATATGTCGGGAGATGACCCGACGGCTTTGATTGGCCTACCTTTGATTAGCCTAACCTCGATGCTGGAACAGGCGGGTATTACGGTCGTTTAAGTCTTGGCTACAGGCTCGAGGTTAACTCATCGGCCCAGTTGATAGCCTCGAGATAAATATCAGATAACTGGGTTACATCCAGATCGGCAAAACCGATCAGACTGAAATCACTTCTTTCCATAGCCAGGGTGCTGTCCAGTGCCTCGCCGAAAATTCCCTTGTGTTCAAGCAAGGCCGATTTTGATTCTTGTGCCAAAGGTAATTCCTGCAGTAAATCTTCCAGGGGTTGATCCATCATGGCATCCAGTGATGAAAACAATCCCACGGTAAAAAATCCTTCCGGCCTGGGTAATCGACATTGTTTGGCCAACAGTTCGCAACAGCGGGCACGGATCAAGGCTGTGGTGGATAATGCCAGCGGTTTATTGGATCCATTGGCCAGTGCCATGATCGTAACCCAGTTTTTGATGGTGCTAAGTCCCAGTAATACCACCGCTTGCTGGATAGAATCCACCTCGGTACGCAGGCCACTGATGGGTGAATTGATAAACTTCAAGACCTTGTGACTTAACGACACGTCGGTACTGATGATTTTACTGAGCTCTTCTACTTCAACATCCGGATTATTGATCATGGCAACCAGTTCCAGAACGGCAAGCTGATTGGGTGGGATCGCCTTGCCCTGGACAATGCTGGGCTTGGAAAAGAAATACCCCTGGTAGTAGTCAAAATCGAGACTTTTTAAAAATTCAAATTGCTCGTAAGTCTCAATTTTTTCAGCCAGTAATTTAAGGTTATGCTGTTTTAACTGGGCGACATGTTGTGCAATTTCATCATTATCGAGCGCCATGATGTCAATCTTGACGATATCGGCCAATTCAACAAAGGGTTTGTATTTGTCCTCATAGATAAAGTCATCAAGTGCAATGGTGTGACCTTTCTGCTTCAGGGTTTTCAGGGTGTTGAGAATGGTTTCATTCGGTTCTATGTCTTCCAGAATTTCCAGCACAATCTGATCAGGTGGGGCCACTATCAGATCGGGATTGGATATAAAAACCCGCGTCAGGTTGATAAAAGCCTTATGGTTGCCGACTATTTTATCCAGCCCCAGATTGACAAATGTGTTCAGAATGACCTGTGAAGTTGCACTGTCACCGTCGATCACTCCGGCATTAAAGGATTCACCATCACCGCGGAACAACAGTTCATAGGCATAGACTTGCAAATTTGGGTCGAAAATGGGTTGACGACCGATAAATATTTCTGACATTGACACATCCTATAAGCGGTTACCAAGCAGGCAGATTGTTGTTTAAATAGCCCGACAATAGCGGATGACACTGTAGAAAATATTCACCCTAAATTGCCTAAACTTTAGTTTAGCAACGAATACAGGATTTGTTGATTTTATCGCGTTAAAGATCAGTGTATAGACAAGTGTTGTTCGATTTGAGTTTTAAAGACCCTGGCAAAACTTGCCCCCAGCCTATCTGCCAGGCGATCAACCAATAATTCCTTGGGGGTAAAATCCACCAGGTCTTCATGTTTGATAACCTCTCTGGCTACCTGTTCTGTGCTACCGTAATCATCCACCAGGCCAAGCTTGATCGCTTCTTCTCCGGTCCAGATCAGGCCGCTGAACAGGTCAGGATTTTGCTGCAATTTATCGCCGCGCCCCTGCTTGACTGCCGCAATAAAATGCTGGTGCACCTGGTCCAGCATGTGTTGAAGATGTTGTTTTTGTTGCTCATCTTCCGGCAAGAACGGGTCCAGCATGCCTTTATTTTCTCCCGCCGTTAACAAGCGGCGTTCAATACCCATTTTTTCAATTAAATCAACCAGGCCGAAATTGTCCATCCTGACACCGATGGAGCCAACCAGGCTGGATTTATTGACATAAATCTTATCTGCTGCAGCCGCCACAAAATAACCACCGGATGCAGCAATGTCGTTAACGACGACATACAACGGCTTGTCGTCGTGTTTGCTTCTAAGGCGTTTGATTTCTTCGTAAATATGGGCCGATTGAACCGGAGAACCGCCGGGAGAATTGATTTCGAGGATGACTCCGGCTGTATCGTTATCTTCAAACGCATCCTGTAATCCGGCCATGATATTCTCAGCACCGGCCTTTTCTCCACTGGCAATAATGCCACTCATTTTTACCAGGGCAGTATGTTTGGCGGATTCTTTTTTATCCTTGCCCGGTATGTATATGTCATTCAAATCTATCGTCAGCAGCATGACAGGGGTCAGATAGATAAAGGTCAGGATAATGAAAAAAATACGCCAGCGACGGCTACGACGTTGTTCATTAATGGCCGCAAAAGCCAATCGTTGAACCATCTCTTCATATTTCTTGTGGGACCGTTCTGCCGTCTTGTCCGTACTTGCTGTATCCATATCGCTCATATTAAGTAACCTTTAAACAAACTGAGATATTTGATCAATTGAATCTATAAAATGGGTTGGTTGAGTGGTTTCAAGATGCTGTTTATCATGCATACCATAGGTTACGGCAATGCAATCCATGTTGATATTACTCGCCATTTCCATGTCGTAACTGGTATCGCCAACCATAATCGCCTGTTCTGGATCCAGGTCCAGATCGGTGAGAATTTCATCCAGCATCATCGGGTCCGGTTTTGAGCGTGTTTCGTCCGCACAACGGGTGATATGGAAATAATGTTCCAGTCCGGTTTTATCCAGAGCGATATCCAGCCCGTGTCGCCCTTTTCCAGTAGCAACTGCCAGGTAGTAACCACTGGCATGTAAATCACGGATAACATCTTCCACACCACTGAATAACTCGGAGTCTGGATGACTGTTTTCAAAGAAATGTCGGCGATAGTTGGTGGCAAGACGATCGATGATCTCGTATGGCAACTCGGGAAAAAGTGTTTCGATGGCTCGATGCAGACTCAGCCCAATGATGTGACGAATATCCGCATCCTCAGGTACGTCCAGACCCTCATCAATAATTGCATTTTTCATACTGTTCATAATATGAGACTGGGAATCGATAATGGTTCCATCCCAGTCAAATATGACTAATTCATATTTCTTGTTCATCGCTGGATAACATCCTGAATTCAACCGGCTCCGGGGCCAAAATTTTTAAAGCCTTTGTATGGGCGTTTTTGGGGATTTCAAGTTCGAATGCATGTAAAAGCAAGCGTTTGACGCCCAGAGCCTTCATGGCCTGGTTAAACGAACGATCAAAATATTTACTATCGCCAGCAATCTCATGGCCCTGTGACTGGCAATGCACGCGTATCTGGTGGGTTCTGCCGGTTAACAAATGCAACTTTATCAAGCTGTATTTTATGCCGTTGTGATTAAAATGCGTCACCTGGTCGATAATCGTTTTGGCTGACTGCCCCCGCTCATCGACAAAAACCTTGGTTTCCCC
>JANTFY010000110.1 GCA_024763185.1 Gammaproteobacteria bacterium
GAGATCAACCAGGTCATGTACAAATTAAATAACAGGCCAAGAAAATGTCTTGGCATGAAAACACCTAATCAGGTATTTTTAGGCATCAACCCAACCGTTGCACTTGCGAGTTGAATTCGCGGGGTTATGTTATTGAACAAAAGGACAGAAAATTTAATCGAGGATATCACTATGAATTATCTCAAAGGACTTTGTTTTTCTCTGCTGTGTTTACCTGTCACGTTAAATGCCTCGATCAAACCCGAGGTGCTGGTTCCATTTGGCGCTGATTACGAATTACAGCCACCGGTTCTTTACGTACATGGCTGGGCGGACGACGGCGCGCTGTGGGCACGTTACGATGGCAGTAGCTCGGGCAGCTGCTTTCCCGATCGCAACAATGAGATTATCGAGCCCAGCGCCTCCTTGTTTCTTGAACGTGCGGGAATAGAAAACTGGGCCGTGCAGTGGTGGTCTACGGACAATGGGAATAACTTTTCCAGCGCCGATGAAGGGTTTGCATTTCTGTCAAATGCTGAAGAACTGATTGATGATTCGACCTGGGAAAACGACCGTCATTACATGCTCCATAATAAACCCTGCCCCTCCGCCGCTGACCTTGCTTTACAGGGTCGTTTGGTCGAAGCGCTGACGGTACCCACGGTCAATACTTATAACGACTCGGGCAGTGTTGTTGATCACGCCACCGATTTATTGGAAATGCTGCAACGAGAGCGGGCTCCGGGCGGCAAGCTCGCACCTTACCGACAGGTCAATATCATCACTCATTCCAAGGGCAGCCTGGTTGCACGCACCATGTTATCCATGGCCGCAGACGGTGAGCGGGATGAATATGAGTTCGTTGCCAATGTTGTTTATAACGCCCCACCGTTTGCCGGTTCTTCGGTCGCTGATATGTTTGCACCTTTGTTTGGCAATGAAGACCCTTCCATCATCGGCATACTGAACAACGAATTTTTTCAGGCCACTTTTGGCACCGATCCGAACACCAGTATTAAAACCGCGCTGGAAAACTATCTTGATCTGGTGGTTCGTGTTGCGGGATTTGAAGAGGGCTTAAGTAAGTTTAAACAGTTGCTGCCGCCCGGTTCGTTACTGCCACTTGAATTACTGGCGCCCTTCACACTTGCGGCGGCCAATTTAATTTTGGACGACATACAGGCCGACAATGATGCCAGCTTGAAGCTGTTGGTTGATACGATTACCACGTATACCGGGTTTCCAGCCCGGCCAGCGCTGGACGATCTAATGTTGCAGGCATCGAAGGACCGTCTGCTGACTTACGCTACCTCTGATTTCAGCAAGCAGTTTGTCACCGTAGGCAACTTTCCCGTCACCCGTGTTGGAGGCGGAATCCCCACCACCCTGTTCCCCTGTGACATCAATAACACGTCCTGTGTTGAAGCAATCGAGCTCGATCCGAACCTGCTTAGCATCAATGCGGGCGCCATGTTGCCAAGCAATTCCGATGGCGTCGTATCGTTAGGCAGTGCACGCTTGTTGGCTGAAACCGATCGGTTTGGCGAGGCATTGACTTTGCTGGCTGAAAAACCTTTTTGGCATGGTGATATGACAAGACCGGATGTGGTCGGCAGCGAATGGTTGCAAGCACTCACTGCTGCTCCGACCGACATGTTGATCGAAGGTGAAATCGATGATGCCTACGCCAGTTCTCGCCTTTACCAGGTCTCTCTCGGCAGTGCATTCAAGCTGATACCCAGAACAATTCAAATAGAATCATCGATTCGTTACCCGGTGCACACACCCGGAGTTTCGATGATTGAATACCGAATTATTAAAGGTCAGGATGAGGATTTACAGGTGTCAGAATGGGTCATCTATAACGCGCCGGAGGATGTGTTGTTCAGTGATTTGGCAACGGCATACAGTTTGCTGGATGTTCCATTCAAGATAGAGTGGCGCAGCCACAATGACTTGGGTGGCAAGGAAATGATTCGTTCCGCCCAGTTTGTGATTCTGGCCGGCCCTCCCAAGCTCGTCGATGCGAACATCATCACGCCGAACAGTGCCGAGGTCTCGCGTAGGGATGAACTGGAATGGATCATCAGCAACCCCGGTAACAAGGCGCTCAGCCTGTTGTTGGACAGCGTTGGTGACCTGGTGTACGCGTGGAATCAAACATCACTCGACACCAATGCCACAACCACGCTCGCAGCAGTACAGGGCACGGTCATTCCTCTTGACGGATTGGCAGCAGGCTATAACAGCCTGCTTTTCCAGACGCGTAATAATGGTCAGAATTCCGTTGAGCAGGAAATCACTCTTTTTGTCGATGACAATCCGCCGCAGGTCGAATTCGAATGCAAGGGTGTGGATAGCTTTACCTGTTATGTCGGTGCGAATACGCCTATTCGTTACTCCATCCGTGACAACGAATTCAGGGGCGCTACTGGCAGGCTGCTGAACTTTTCCGATACCGGTACCGATGCCGGCGAATTCTTCACCTTAAGTGAAACCAGCCTGGCTGAAGATGCGATCATCGATGGTCTGGTAGGCGGCACGATTGATTTGACCGTGCGCGCGACCGATCGGGTCAATAACAGCGTCGATGAAGTGTTTACTGTTTACTATGACTGGACAGCGCCAATAATCAATGTCGAATCCGTAGATGCCCTGCCAATCGAAGGCGGTTATCGTGCGTTCACCAGTCAAGTCGAGATTGTTGTCAGCGTCGACAGTGATAACGGCGGTTTCAGTGCGCCGGTGGCGAATGTGATTCCGGCCATAGGTGGCGTGCTATCCAGCCCGCCTTTTGCGTTGAATCCAGGAACGGGGCTTTATACTGCTTTCATCCCGCTGCATCCGGGAGACAACCGGGTCATCATCGCGACACAGGATATCGCCGGGAATCTGGCGACGCACGAGGTCAGAATCGAATTCAGCCAGGTGGATTTCGATGACAATCCTGTAGAGATCATGAGCGCACGCGTGGTGTCTGCAGATGAATGTGTCAATGCCAACGGTGACAGCATTCTATGTACGCTGGGCAATATTGAAAACGTTGTTACCTCGTACCATGGTGATGTTGCCGCTTTCCGTTCCAATGGCAACCGCTTTGTAGCCAATGATTTTAATGGCGGCAGCGCCTACGATGTGTTTGCCTGGCGTGACGGCGTGGTCAATCTGGTCAGCGTCAGCCAGGATGGTGTGCAGGCCGATGCAGCTTCACGCAGCCTGGCAATCTCCGGTAATGGCCGCTTCGTCTACTTCGCCAGCACCGCAACCAGCCTGGTTGACGACACGGCTGATGGCAATCTTTATTTAAAAGACCTGGATACGGGTGAAATCGCCGTCATCACGAAAGACCCCGATGGAGGTCCCATTAATCATCCGCAGGGTATGGTCAGTCCAAATTTCAGTTCAGCTGCGGCCACCTATAACGGGCGTTATGTGTTTTTTGTCAGTCATAGTTTTGCCAATGGTACAGTCGCCTATATCGATGGATTGACTTATCCGGGTAACAACAAACAGATTTACATGGTCGATCTCGACCCCGATGCCAACGGCTATCTGTTCGACGACAACTATGAGTATTACCCAATCTCCAGTTCGTCCGACACTGCTATGGGCAATGGGGATTCCGTGTCGGTAAGTGTGAGCCTGGATGGTCGATACTTGGCATTTCAAACCGCGGCCACTGATATTGATGCAGACCTGGCGATAAATGGCGCCACGCGCGACATCGTATTAATGGAATTTTCCGGTTCAGCAAATGACGGGACTCTGGATACATCCTTCGACGCGCGCACTGTTACCGTCATTGCGCAAGATGCCGGTTTGCCAAAGGTCGCCCCAAACAGCGACACGGTTGCCTATTTACAGTTGTCAGGAGCGGTCGATTTTAATGTTTATAGCAGCAGTCGAAATATCAGCGGAAGCATCGACGATCGAACAGTCTCATTGGTCAGCGAACAAACTTCGGGTGGGGAATCCAGTGGCGGTGGCACCATTTTAGACGTTGCCATTGCTGATGATACTGAATCTACTGGCATCGGGCACAAGGTCGCCTGGGCCTCGCTACATGCCGATATTGTCGCCGGTGATAATAATGGCGTGCGGGATCTTTTTGTACGGCGTGAATCCGATGTCTATCCGGAGAATCTTCCGGTGCCTAATTGGATTGATGGTGTCCAACCGAGCAGTGCTGAGGTGGTGGGCAGCACGGCAACCCTGAGCGGTGATGGTCGCTACGCCTTCTGGGTCAGCCGCCAGGAATATTTCAGTCCTTATGACGGTGACGGGGAGCGACACCTTTTCCGCCGCCGAATTGACCCACCCAACACGTCGATACTTACGATCGATGTGCAAGGCAACGGATCGGTTTTACGTAGTGAAGACGGAACTGAAGGTGCTCAAGATGGTGACTATATATACGACGACGAAAGCCGCATTCAATTGACCGCCATAGCGGATGTCGGAGCTCGATTTGTTGAATGGCAGGATGTGGATTTCGCGGATACGAACTCAGCGCAGGTGTATTTAGCACAGGATCGTGCTGTAGTAGCAGTATTCGAAAACACCAATCGGCCTTATGCCGCCACCGCCAATATCACCACAAACGAAGACATGCGGAGTTCAGGTGTCATTCCGGACTTTATCGATGATGATGTCGGAGATGCCCATACTTTTACGATTGTCGGCCCGGCAGCCAATGGCGTGGCCGCGGTTATCAATAATCGTCTCGTTTACACCCCTGATGAGGACTTCAATGGTGTGGACAACTTCCAGTTCCAGGTTACCGACCTGAGTGGCTTGCAATTGGATGCAGCTGCATTCGCAAGCGTTGAAGTGGTTCCAGTCAACGACAGGCCAACCGCTACTTCGCTGAATATTACCACAGAGAGAGACCTTCCGAGCTTGCCCGTTTCCCCATCAGTAGTTGACATAGATGACGGTGATACATTCAGCTTCTCACTGGTATCCCAGCCAGGTAATGGAGAAGTGGAAATAGTCGGCAACCAGTTTCGATATACACCCAATGCTGGTTTTGTGGGTGTCGATAGCTTTAATTACCGGGCAATGGATAGTGGTGAACTTTCAGTGATTGGCACCGCGACTGTTGAAGTGGTAGACGTGTCTGATCCAGCAGTCAATGACAACCAAGAGGATGATGAGGATAACGGCAGTGGCAGCTCTGGAGCTTTCGGGTTGAATTTATTATTTGCTCTAATAGCGCTGCTGCTGGCAGGAGTCAGAGCACGTAAAACCAATCTTCAAGGGTTGTAGTATTCGTCAATCAAATGTTTGTTGCAATGGAATATGGAAGGTCGGCTCACCATTTGTATCGGGTAACTGTGTGGATGATTGTGAGAATCCTCCTGATATTTCACCGTATCAATATCCTTTACCGGATTGGGCTAATCTACACACCCTTCGATTTCCCGATATCGATGGCCATACCGTGCAGGCACCTTTTAATAAGGCTCAGGATAACTGGTCTCTAACACCGCGTAATACGATGTCGGTGTATCCAACGATGCCGATGACTTTTTTGTTTTCCACCACCGGTACCCGGCTCAGTCCAAAGTTTTCAAACAGGCGGGTGCAATAACGGATGTCCATATCGGGGTCGACGCTGATCAGGGGTTTGGTCATGATTTCGTAAATATTGACCCGTTCTGGCGATTTATCCCGTGCCAGCACTTTTTTGGCAATATCGGATAACAGCACGATACCGAACTCATCGTCTTCATGGCGCATATTAACGATAAAGCATTTACTTTCCGCATGAACGGATGTTTTCAGCACGTCGGCCACGGTATCCATGCCATCGACCAGGTCGAAGTCGGGTTTCATGATGTCTTTTACACGAATAATAGGTCTTGAATTCATAACTCTTCCTCCACGAGTTCACATAATTGGCTAACTTGATGAGATACGCCGACAGCGTCATCCACATCTATAGTAAAAGCAATGCCGCTGCCGGGGCTGTCGTCAAAGTTCCCGGCTTTTGAAATGCTTTCGAGTATGTCCCGGGTCAGATGTTCTTCCACCAGTAATAGGGTGACATCGCGTTGGGTTTCCAGGCTCAAGCCGAGAAAGGTCTTGGCCGTTTTTATGCCTTCGCCGCGGGCGCTGGTGATCACGGTAGAACCGGTTGCACCCTTTTCTCGCGCTGCATCTACAATTTTATCGGTGACCGTATCTTCGGTTAAAGCAATAATCAGTTTAAAGTGCATGACTGCCTCTCATCAGTTTCTTAAGTTGTTGCGTTTGGCGATCCATTCAGAGGCCTGGGCATAGGCCATGACTGACATGATCGGGAACAGGCTGGCAAAGGCGATCAGGCCAAAGCCATCCAGCAGGGCGCTGCGCCCCGGTACGGTGGTCGATAACCCCAAACCGAGTGCTGCAACCAATGGTACGGTAACGGTAGAAGTGGTGACGCCACCGGAGTCATAGGCCAGCGCAATAATCATTTTGGGGGCATACCAGGTCTGGATAACGACAAAAATGTAACCGGTAATAATGTACCAGTACAGCGGGGTGCCGGTGACAATTCGATAGGCACCCAGGGCAATACCAATGGCAACGCCCAGTGCAACTGCAATACGCAGGCCCCAGATACCAATGCTACCGGCCGAAACCTGGTTTGCCTTGATGGCGACAGCCAGCAGGGATGGCTCGGCAATGGTGGTGGAAAAGCCAATGGCAAAAGCAAATAGATAAACCCACTTGTAATGCGACCAGTCAAGCAATGCTCCGGCTTCACCATGGGCAATGAATGCCGGGTCGGTTAATTGCTGGGCCATCAGCTTGCCCAGAGGAAACAGCGCGGCTTCCAGCCCTTCCAGGAAAAAACCCAGGCCAAGTAATACCAGTATGAAACCGGTGATAATCTTTCTCAGATTGGGAATGGCCTTGCGCAATACCAGCAGTTGAAAGCCGAAAATGATCACGGCAATAGGCAATACGTCCCAGATGGTGGAGAGTATGGCGTTAAAAAGATCGATCAGGATATGCATTTAGTGTATTGCCCTATACTGCATTCTCAAACCACCATGCCGTAGCCCATGACAAAAATCATCGGGGTTAAAGAGGCAAAGGCAATCAGGCCGAAGCCATCGGTCATCGGGTTGCGGCCCTTGATGGAGCTGGCCAGCCCCACGCCCAAAGCGGTTACCAGTGGCACGGTAATGGTCGAGGTGGTCACGCCACCGGAATCATAGGCAATGCCGATTATTTCCTTGGGGGCGAATACGGTCATGATGACCACCCCGATATAGCCGGTAATGATCAGGTATTGAATCGGCCAGCCCTTGATGATGCGTAATACGCCAACCAGGATGGCGGCTCCCACGGACACTGCCACGGTAATGCGTAAACCAAATGCATAGGATGATCGCGAGGCCTCGCTATCGTCAATCATATTACCGCTGGCGGCTACCCTGGCCGCTTCATCAGCTACCGCAATCAGTGCCGGTTCGGCGACCGTGGTGCCAAAACCCAG
>JANTFY010000111.1 GCA_024763185.1 Gammaproteobacteria bacterium
TATGCACTTGAACTACACCGCTGAATTGTACAAGCACGACCTGAATACAGATGAATTGCTAACTCGGGTCAGGCAGACTGCATCGAATATGGAAGAACTGGCGCGTACAGTTTTTAACTAGGGCCTGTTAACAAAAATACCTAATGCCGATATTAATTGCTGTCTTCGTTTTTCTTTTGGTTTCAGAACTGTTCAGTTTTGAGGCGGGTATAGCGCTGGCTGGCCTTATCGGTTTGTTGCTGATGCGCAGGGAATATGAGCAAAAGCTTTTGGCTTTGCAGCAGCAGATTGAACAGTTTAAAAAAGCGGGGCAAAGCGAAACCTCAACACCCCGTGAGCCTGCTGAACCAGGGTCCAAATCCCGTGATGTGATACCTGAAAAGATGCAGGCTTCAGCCATGGAAGCCGCACCGGATGAGGATTTAAGTTTTTCACTGGATGAACCGGAAGTACCTGTTGAAACCGGTACACCGGATGATAGCGTGATCGGACCCAGTCGCTACATGGATCAGTTCGATGCGGCTGTTAAAAAGCTGATGCAGGGCGTTTTATCCTATTTTACCGATGGCAATATCTTTGTTCGTGTCGGTCTGCTGATCCTGTTTTTCGGGGTTGCTTTTCTGCTTAAATATGCCGCTGAGCACTCCAATATACCCTTGGAGTTTCGCTTCCTGGGGGCGGCCGCCGGTGGCCTGTTCCTGCTAATAGTGGGTTGGCGCTTACGGCTTAAAAAAGAAATCTATGCATTGCTGCTGCAGGGTGGTGGTATCGGCATCATCTATATCACCATTTTTGCATCCTATCGACTTGCCAACCTGATCCCCTCGACCCTGACCTTCGTGTTACTGGTGGCATTTGCGCTGTTGTCGGCCGCATTGGCTGTGTTACAAAACTCCCGCTCGTTAGCCGTGTTTGCCATGCTGGGTGGCTTCCTGGCGCCGTTTCTGGCGTCATCCGGCAGTGGCAATTACATCGCGTTATTCGGTTATTATGCGGTACTGAATCTTGCCGTTTTCATCATGGCCTGGTTCAAATCCTGGCGTGTGCTGAACCTGATCGGTTTTGTCGCCACCTTTGCCATCTATACTCTGTGGTTTGTATTTTCCTATAAATCCGAATACCTGTACCCGGCACTGGGTTTTCTGTGCCTGTTCTTCTTGATGTACAGTGTGTTGGGCATTTTATATGCGCTCAGGCAGACACAAAACCTGCGTGGCCTGGTGGATGGTACCTTGGTATTTGGAACGCCGGTCATTGCTTCCAGCCTGATGATGGCGATGCTGCGTAACCTCGATTATGGCATTGCCCTTTGTGCGGCCTTACTTGGCATTTACTACGTGGCACTGGCACGTTGGTTATGGCAGCGTCAAGGTGAGCAGATGCGCCTGATGGCTGAAGCCCTGCTGGCAATAGGCGTTGTTTTTGCCACCCTGGCCATACCCTATTCACTGGATGGCCACTGGACCAGCGCGACCTGGGCCCTGGAAGCAGCCGGTATCCTGTGGATTTCACTGCGCCAGCAACGACGTTATGCGCAATGGTTTGCCATTGCCTTGCAATTCGGAGCCGGCCTGTTGTTTCTCATGCGCAATGCGGATGACCTGGGTGATACTGCCTGGTTCAACCCGGCTTTTCTTGGCGGGGTTTTCATCGCGCTCGGTGCTTTTATTTCTGCACGCCTGCTTTACAAGCAGGATGACAACGCGCCGATACGAAAACTGCATACACTGTTTTATCTATGGGCCATGGCCTGGTGGCTGGGCAGTAGCCTGTTACAGGTTGAGCGTTACCTGGACCATGAGATCGCTGCGGTTATTGTTCTTTTTACCGCCACGGCCGGGTTATTAACCTACCTGGATCAGGTGCGTGGATGGAGCTGGCTGCCGGCTTCCATCAGCAGTATTTTACTGTTGCCTTTATTGACTGTTATGGCTTTGTTTTCGCTGCTGGATAATAACCATCTGTTTGTCTTTCCCGACTGGATGATCTGGCCCCTGGCCTTGTTGGCCAATTACTGGATTATAACCCGGCTGGAACAGATCGAGTGGCCGCAAAAGGTCTTTCTGGTACTGCATACCGGCTGGATTTTACTGCTCTGCTCAATCCTGTCCTATGAACTGGGCTGGTATTTTCACGACCGCTTTCCCCAGGCGGGAGAGG
The DNA here is from genome assembly GCA_024763185.1 of Gammaproteobacteria bacterium. GTDB lineage: Bacteria > Pseudomonadota > Gammaproteobacteria > JACNJF01. Next base: position 2,161 of record JANTFY010000111.1, read on the forward strand.
CCTACATCGCGCTTGTTACCCTGCCCGTATTGCTTTTTATGTACTGGAGCCGGCTAGGGCGTTTTCCGGTTATTCAACGCTTTGGGTTATCCATGCAGTTAAGTTTTGGTTTTTCGCTGGCTACCCTGATGTTGCTGTGGAGCCTGCTGGTCAACATCACCAACACGGCGGATCCGGCTCCGCTACCTTATTTGCCCTTGTTAAACCCGATAGACCTGGCGCACCTGGTGTTTTTCATGTCTGTCGTACGTTTGTATTCGATGACTCCGACGGCTTTAACCCACTATCGTCATACCCTGTTAATCGGGCTTGGCGCGCTGGTATTTATCTGGATGAGCGCGGTCCTGTTAAGATCCATGCATCACTATGCAGACGTGCCTTTTAACCTGTCGTTGATGCTGGGCAATGTTAAAATCCACACGGCTTTGTCAATCCTGTGGACCATTATCGGCATGCTGGCGATGCTCGTTGCCGCCAGGCTCTCAATTCGCGTGCTGTGGATAGCCGGTGCGATACTGGTGGCCGTGGTGCTGGTGAAAATGTTCTTCATTGACCTGGGCGCCAGCGGCACGGTGGAGCGCATCGTATCGTTCCTGGTGGTGGGTGGATTGTTGGTGGCGATGGGTTACTTTTCACCGATTCCGGAAAAAAACGCGCAACAAAAACATGTTGAGGAATAGGCCTGTGTCCAGATTTTTATTACTGCCCTTGCTGGTATCCCTGTTTACACCTGGGGCAATCGCGCAATCCCGGGTTGATCAGTATGCCTATAAGTCGCAACTCACCGGTTCGCAACAGGCGCTGCAATCGGTCGCTGTACCGCTGCAGGTCATCACCAGCCTGACGCGCGCCGATCTCGGCGATCTTGCGGTGCTGGATGCCTCAGGCCAGCCTGTAGCGGGCTGGATTCGCGAATCCCCCCCGCAAACCTCGCGCGAGCAGGTGGACCTCGATTTTTACGAGTTCAGTGCCTATATCCACAGCCGTTCCAAAACCGTTACCACGCGTGAAAATCCGTCGCTGATCAGTACCGAGGTGTTACCGGTGCAGACAACCCGGCAGGATTACATCATCGAGTTAAGCGAGACGCAGCAAAAAATGGGCATCGACAGCCTGCAGTTAACGTGGACCCATCAACCGGCTGACCAAATTCTGCAGGTGACGGTTGAAGTGGCCGATGATATTGATAACTGGACAACCGTGCATGTGCGAAAAAACCTGAGTAACAAAGCGTTCGAAAACAGTGCCTGGTCGCAGATCGATGGGATCCCCAAAGGTAAACGCTATATTCGTTTGACCCCGGCCGATTCGGTGCGCAGTTTTGCCCTGCAACAGGTGAGTGGTTTTTATCAAAGTCGCTCGCATCGTGAATATCTGTGGCATGCCCTGTCCACCCTGGAATCGGAGCCAGAGCAATCGGCTTTTTATAAATTGCCGCTGCCCTCCGCGGTTTATCCGCAACGCCTGCGTTTGATTCCGGCCACAAACCAACAGTTGATTAAAGGTGATTTATATGCCAGTCAACAGGACTTTGAAAATAAACGGCGTGTTTTTACCGGTATTCAGCAGCACAACATCCCTGCCAGTGATCAGGTGAAGGCCAGTAAACCCATTGATCTTGCACGCCACCGCTACACATCCTGGTGGTTCAAAGCGGATCAACCTCTGCAACAGGCACCCTCAGCCGAATGGGGCTACCCTCGTTACGAATACCTGTTTTTATCCAACAACAATGGCCCCTTTACGTTGGTGTGGGGTAATTATGAGGCGCAGGCGCCCGCCAACGACCTGGTTGGTTTACTCAGCCAGCGCGAAGAACCCGTGCAATCCGCAGCCGAGCAGGTAGAACTCGGCCCCATACAACAGGCAGGGGGCATTGTTAGGTTACAGGCCGAAGCACCAACCCCCTGGTTAAAATGGTCGTTATGGTTGTTTCTGGTGGTGGCGGTTATGATTACTGCACGTATGGCACAAAGCCTGTACCGCGATATGAAAACCCCATGAAGCGTGAACCGACAATCACACTGAAACAACGCGAATGCAAGCCAAGCCTGCTGCAACAAAAAAGCAAATTACACCCGGTTATGCAACGGGTATTAAGCGCGCGCGTTAAACACTCTTTTGATGAAACAGACTATGCACTGAACAAGCTGGTCAAACCGCAGCAGATAACACACCTGGAAAAAGCGGCCGAACTGCTGGCGAATCATATTCAACGCGGTTCGCAGATACTGGTTTTCGGCGATTACGATGCCGATGGCGCGACCAGTACCGCGTTGTGTATACGCGCATTGAACCTACTGGGGCACCTTAACGTGGATTTCCTGTTGCCGGATCGAGTCATGGACGGTTACGGAATTTCTGACAACGTGGCGCAACGATTGACCGACCTGAACCCCGATCTTGTTATTACCGTTGATACCGGTATCGCCAGTTTCCAGGGCCTGCAGAAACTGGCACAGGCCGATATCGATGTGATTGTCACGGATCATCATTTACCGGCTGAAAGTCTACCCGTTGCATCCGTCATCGTGAATCCGAATGCCTTTGCCGATAGTGAGGGGCGCAACCTGTGCGGCGTCGGTGTGGCTTTTTACCTGATGTTGGCAACACGCAGCCGTCTGCGTGACCAGGGCTGGTTTGAAAACCGGGTTGAACCCAATCTTGCCGACTGCCTGGACCTGGTGGCGATTGGCACGGTCGCGGACCTGGTGCCGCTGGATTACAACAACCGCATTCTGGTCAATGAAGGCTTAAAACGTATCAGGGCAGGGCAATGCTCTTTGGGTTTACAGAAACTGATTGAGTTTTCCGGTCGCAATCAACAGCGCCTGAGCAGCCAGGACATTGCGTTTGCAGTGGCGCCGCGCATCAATGCCGCTGGGCGGCTGGATGACATGAGCATTGGCGTACAGGCGTTGCTGGCCAACGATGAAACCCCGGCCTATGATCTGGCGTTGGCGCTGGATGACATCAACCGTGCACGCCGCGAATTACAGGGCCAGATGACCGAGCAGGCCGTGGCCATGTTGGAACGTGTGCAAGCGGATACCGACAACTTCGGTTATGTACAATTTCAGCCCGACTGGCACGAGGGCATAGTCGGTATCATTGCTTCCAGGATCAAGGACATCACCTTTCGACCCTCGATCAGTTTTGCCAGCTCGGAACAGGGCATGCTGAAAGGATCGGCACGTTCCATTCCCGGGGTGCACATGCGCGACATGCTTGACCTGGTAGACAAAAAACAGCCGGGGCTTATCGAACGTTTTGGTGGTCATGCGATGGCTGCCGGATTAACCATCAGCGCGCAAAACCTGGAGTTATTCCGCGCTACCTTCGAAAGCGTGTTGCAGGACAATGTAGATGCCAGCTGTTTTAACAATGTTATCGAACATGACGGCGAAATCCTGCCACAGGAAATGACCCTGGAGCTGGCCCAGATCATCCAGCATTCCGGTCCCTGGGGGCAGCGCTTTCCAGTGCCCAGTTTTATCGGTGAATTCAAGGTGGTAAACCAGAGGATAGTCGCTGATCGTCACCTCAAATTCGAACTCCGTACAACTGAAAGTGGGGTAAGGGTCGAGGCTATTCTGTTTTATGCCGCGCAACAGGAATTAACCACCAACTACCAGAATATCCGTATCCATTACGAACTGTCAGTTAATGAATTTCGCGGTGCGGTCAGTCTGCAGTTGATGATCCGGCATATTGTGTAATTTTTAAGCTGTATTTTTAGTGGTTTCTAAACCGGCAGTCGGGGTGATAGTATTTATCTTTTCTGACCCAAAAAAACGATAAGTACATGATCTATAGAAAATTAGGACATACTCCCTTAAATGTCAGTGTCATTGGCCTTGGTACCATGACCTGGGGCCTGCAGAATAACCAACAAGACGGTTTCGAGCAGATGGATTACGCACTGGACCAGGGTGTCAACTTTTTTGATACGGCTGAAATGTATGCGATTCCACCCAGTAAAGAGACGTTTGGTACCACGGAAACCATTATAGGCAACTGGTTTGCCTCGCGTGCCAAACGAGACAAGGTGATTCTGGCCTCCAAGATCACCGGCCCCGGATTGAAATGGATAAGGGGTGGTGAAAACCGCATCGATGACAAAAATATCCGGCTGGCTGTAGAAGGCAGTCTGGGCCGATTGCAGACCGACTATATCGATCTGTACCAGCTACACTGGCCCAATCGTGGTTCCTATCATTTTGGTCAGATATGGAATTTTGCCCCCGACTTTGATGCGCAGCAGGAACGGGATAATTTCCTGGAAGTCTTGCACACACTCAACTCATTGATCGACGAGGGTAAGATTCGATACATTGGGTTATCCAACGAGACCGCCTGGGGCCTGTCAACCTGGTTGAAGATTGCCCATGAGCACAACCTGCCGCGTATGGCCTCCATTCAAAATGAATACTCTTTACTGTGCCGTCACTTCGAGCCGGATTTAAGTGAATTTGCGCTGTCGGAAAACATAGGGCTACTGGCCTGGTCGCCTTTGACGCGAGGCATGATCAGTGGCAAGTATCTGCATGGTGCCCAACCTGAAGGTGCACGCCTCACCATTGAAACGCGTAAGGAGCACCGTATCCATGCACAGACCGATGCCGCGATAAGCCAATACATCGAACTGGCAAAACGCCATGACCTGGATGTTTGCCAGATGGCGCTGGCGTTTGTAAACAATCGTCCTTTTGTCGCTTCAACGCTCATCGGCGCCACCACCATGCAACAATTAAAAAGCAATATTGATTCGATCAACCTGCAGTTATCGACTGAGGTGCTGGCTGACATTGAGTCAATTCGGCGTGAGTTTCCCATGCCTTTTTGATTTTTGACATCATCTTAATATGGGCAACGAAGTCAACAAACCGCATTACTCGCGCAAGGATTATGAATTGTTCCAGCACAAGCTGGATCAGGAAATGGAATTTGTACGCGGTCTTTTTGCGCATAATCGTTTCGATAATCAAACCCGCCGCCTCGGTTACGAGTTGGAACTGTGCCTGGTGGATGCAGAGGGTAATCCGGCACCCATGAATCAACAGGTATTGGATACGGCAAACAATCCCCTGTTTACCTATGAGCTGGCCAAATTTAACCTCGAGATTAACGGTAATTCCTTCAACCATACTGCGGATGTCTTTGACAAGATTGAACAGGACCTGTCCACTCTGTATGCCCAGGTAGAGAATTCGGCCGCCTTGTTCAATACCCGGGTTGGCATGTTCGGTGTCTTGCCGAGTCTGACCCCTAAACACCTTGAGCCCGATACCTACATGTC
>JANTFY010000112.1 GCA_024763185.1 Gammaproteobacteria bacterium
TGTGATGGCATTTCATCTTCCAGTTTCATGGGTACCTGCGGGTTGATCCAGTTGAAGTCAGGCAAGCTGTTAAAGGCATTGTTTAATCCATTAATCCAGGCTTGCTCAAGTTGCGGCAGGAATTCGCCCGATGCGTCGAACGAGCAGTGCCCCTGTAATCGAAAGGATCCACTCTGGTAAGCGGCCACTTCAAACGGTGGTCCCACCGTTATATTGGAATTAGCGGTAGACGTTAGAGAAACAAGCGCTATTTTTGCCGCGTCGTCTAACGTGGTGTTATAGTCCAGTACCCGATCCAGCACCGGCTTGCCATACTTGTTTTCGCCTATCTGCAGGTAAGGTGTCGATTTTGAGGCTTCGATATAATTTCCCTGCGGGTAGATCAGCATCAGGCTATGCGGTTGACCACTGATCTGGCCACCCAGAAGCCAGGTTACCTCACCGCTCACATTTGCTGAATGCAGGGGTTGGGCATGGGCTTTTTGCACTTCCTGGGTGAGGCGTCCAATGTAATCAGCGGCCTCGAACATGTAGTTGGCGGACAGCAGGCTCTCGTTGGAATCGGCATGATCCAGGTCTCGCCGCAAGCGGTTGATGACATCTTGAGTGGTCGCCAGGTTGCCCGCCGATAACATCACGAACAAGCGATCGCTTGATGGTGTGAATATGTGCATCTTCGAATAGGAAGTGACATAGTCAGTACCGGCATTGGTACGCGAGTCAGATGCGAAAACCAGGCCGCTGCTTAAATTCATTGCTACGCAATAAGTCATGCTTTACTCGTTTGTAAATTTGAATGTTAAAGCCAATTGCCTGCCCCTGGTTTAACCGACCAAAAACAGCTTTTACCAGTCACGCGGCATTTAGCTGTCGAATGGAGATTATAGGTTGACAGATAAACGCTTTGGTGACAACGTGAATCTTGCCTTAATTTTATGTCTGCAATTAGCTAAACGTTATCTTGTTTGCCGTGAAAAATGCACCAAATTAGTTAAGTTTTTTAAAATGTTGCACCGTTATAAAGCATATAGTACATGTCCATCAAAATCGCTTTAAAACACCGTACCGAGTATCATTTTGATCGGTCGGTAAAACTTTCACCCCATTTAATCCGTTTAAAACCGGCCCCGCACACCCGTACACCGGTACATCGTTATTCACTGAAGATCAATCCGGAAGAACATTTTCTGAACTGGGTGCAGGATCCATTCGGTAACTTTGTCAGTCGCCTGGTTTTTCCGGAAAAAACACGTAAGTTGACCATCGAAGTCAACCTGGTTGCCGACATGGTGACCATTAATCCTTTTGACTTTTTTGTCGAGGAATATGCGAGCGAATACCCGTTCAAATACCAGGAACAGGAGCAAAAGGAGCTGGCACCTTATTTCGAAAAAACCGAAAATGGGTCGCTGCTCATTGATTTCATGCAACAGGTCAAGGGCGCGGGATTGGGACTCGAGGCAACACTGAATGAACTCAGCGATGATGAGAAAGCAGAAAAGCAAAAAAAAGGCGAACCCATCAAGCCGCATATCGTGCATTTTCTGGTGGCGCTCAATCATTTTGTGCGCGATCACATCGATTACAGTATTCGTATGGAGCCGGGCGTACAAACCTGCGAGGAAACCCTGGACAAGAAACTCGGTTCCTGTCGCGACAGCGGTTGGCTGCTGGTACAGATTTTGCGGAATCTTGGGCTGGCCGCGCGATTCGTGTCCGGATACCTGGTTCAATTAAAGGCCGATCAGAAATCTCTCGATGGCCCGTCCGGTCCCGAGCAGGATTTTACCGATCTGCACGCCTGGACCGAGGTTTACATCCCGGGCGCCGGTTGGGTTGGGCTCGATCCGACTTCCGGTTTGCTGGCAGGCGAGGGACATATTCCGCTGGCCTGCACGCCCGATCCGGTCAGTGCCGCTCCGATTGTCGGTGCCTCTGACAAGTGCAAGGTTGAATTCGCTTTCGAAAACCAGGTGTTCCGCATTCACGAGGACCCCCGGGTCACACTGCCTTACAGTGAGGAGCAGTGGCAATCGATCATCAAACTCGGGCACAAAGTGGATGAAAAACTGCAGGAGGAAGATGTACGCCTGACCATGGGTGGCGAGCCGACATTTGTTTCCATAGACGATATGGACAGCGCTCAATGGAATATTGCGGCGTTGGGCCAGCACAAACTGGAGCGTGCACAGGATCTACTGCTGCGTATCCGCGATGCCTTTGCCTTCAAGCCGGTATTGCATTATGGCCAGGGCAAATGGTATCCCGGTGAGCAACTGCCACGCTGGGCGTTTACCTGCGCCTGGCTGAAATCCGGCAAACCGACCTGGAAACACAAGGTGCTGCTGGCTGATCCTACAAAGCCCCCGGGATACCAGTTCAAACAGGCCAAACGCCTGATGCAGCGTATTGCCGTGCATCTGGATATCAAACGCAAGCATATCGTTACCGCCTACGAGGATATGCCTTACTACCTGTGGAAAGAAGGCACTTTGCCCGCGAACGTCAGCGTCGAGGACAATCGCATCAAGGACAAAATGGAGCGTGAGCGCCTGCGTCGCGTATTCGATCAGGGGCTTAATTCGGCGGTTGGACTAACCCTGCCCTGTGCCTTCGATGAAGAAAAGGGGCAATGGCAAACCAGCCGCTGGCGTTTTCGCCGTGGACAGCTTTACCTGATTCCCGGCGACTCGCCCATGGGTTATCGTTTACCCCTCGAATCATTGTTGTGGGAGCCGGAAGAAAAACGCCAGAAGCTGATCGACAAGGACCCGTTCGATGACTTTGAGCATCCACCCGAAATGCGCGACCGACTGCATCTCATACGCGTGGCCTCGTCGCTTGAGCCCTGGCAGGATAATATCCAGGAACAGGAAGCCGAAGACAACGAGCCTGCAGATAAAGACGAAAGTTCGCTGATTCGTACCGCATTGTGTGTCGAAGTGCGCAATGGCCATTTGCACGTGTTTTTGCCACCCTTGACCAAGCTGGAACACTTTCTTGACTTGATCAATGCCATCGAGGCGGCCGCGTTGGAACTCAAATACCGAATCATCCTCGAGGGTTACGAGCCACCGCACGACCCGAGATTGCTGCGCATACAGGTCACGCCGGACCCGGGCGTGATCGAAGTCAATATTCACCCTGCGGCCAGTTGGGACGAGTTGGTAAAAAATACTACCGTGCTGTATGAACAGGCACGACTGGCACGCCTGGGCACGGAAAAATTCATGCTCGATGGCCGTCACAGCGGCACCGGTGGCGGCAACCATGTGACGATTGGCGCGGCCAAACCGACGGACAGCCCGATCCTGCGTCGACCGCACCTGTTGCGCAGCCTGCTCACTTACTGGCAACATCATCCGGCATTATCCTACCTGTTTTCCGGCTTGTTCATCGGCCCGACTTCGCAGTCACCACGTGTTGACGAAGCGCGCGACGACAGCCTGTACGAGCTGGGTATCGCGTTTTCCGAGGTTCATCGCGAGGACAGCCCGTCACCGTGGCTGGTGGATCGTCTGCTGCGTAACCTGCTGGTGGATATCACCGGCAACACGCATCGTGCCGAATTCTGCATCGACAAGCTGTATTCTCCCAGCGGACCGGCCGGTCGTCTCGGGCTGGTTGAGTTCCGTGGTTTTGAAATGCCGCCTCATGCGCAGATGAGCCTGATGCAGTCGTTATTGTTGCGCGCCATGATCGCGCGCTTCTGGGACGAACCCTACGAACGTGACCTGGTGCACTGGGGCACCGAATTACACGACCGCTTCATGCTGCCACATTTTGTAGAGCGCGATATGCTGGACGTGATGAATGATATGCGCCGCGCTGGTTTTGCCTTTGACAATGCCTGGCTTGACCCATTCATTGAATTCCGCTTTCCCCGCTATGGCGTGATGAATATCGACGACATTGAAATTGAATTGCGCTTCGCCATTGAACCCTGGCATGTGTTGGGTGAAGAGGTCACGGCCATGGGAACCTCCCGTTACGTCGATTCATCCGTCGAACGTCTCCAGGTCAGGGTGCGCGGCATGACCGATACTCGCCACGTTATCACCTGTAATGGTCGGCGCGTACCTTTACGCAACACCGGTACACGTGGTGAATTTGTTGGCGGAGTCCGTTACAAGGCCTGGCGTCCACCCTCAGGTCTGCACCCAACCATTGTTGCCCAGGCCCCTTTGATGTTTGAAGTTATCGATGACTGGAATCATGCCTCGCTGGGTGGCTGTACCTACCATGTTGCGCACCCGGGTGGGCGTAGCTATGACACCTTTCCTGTGAATGCCAACGAAGCCGAGTCGCGCCGTTTAGCGCGGTTCGTGCAACAGGGTATTAGCGGAGGACGGGTGACGATTCCTGAAGAGCCGGTCAACCCGGATTTTCCTCTTACTCTTGACCTGCGTAGACGCCACGTCAGTGGAGATCGTTAAGGAGCCGATCATGACTATTAATTTTGATGCCTTTAAAGAACAGCCCTTTTATGATGAACTGATTACACCCAAGGGTAACGCTCGTGCCTATGCGCGAAAAATGTTTAACTTCATCAAGGCTCTGGACCCGGAAGAGCTGGGCGAACGTCAAAAAGGGGCCGAACTGGCCATCAAGCAGATGGGGATTACCTTTCGCGTCTATTCCAAGGACGAAGGCTACATAGATAGATCATGGCCGTTTGATATCGTTCCTCGTATTATCCCGCTCAAGGAATGGCAACAGGTTGAAGAGGGGTTAAAGCAACGGGTTACCGCGCTTAATATGTTCATTGACGACCTGTATCACGATCAGAAAATCATCAAGGACAAGGTGTTTCCCAAGTCGGTACTTGCCGAGTCGGTGAACTTTCGCCCGCAGTGCGTGGGGGTTAACCCGCCTCTGAATATCTGGGCACACATCTGCGGTTCCGACCTGGTGCGACATTCCGATGGCCAGATATACGTACTGGAAGATAACCTGCGGGTGCCCTCGGGTGTTTCCTACATGCTGGAAAATCGCCTGGTTACCAAAAGAGTGTTTCCTGAGCTTTTTGAAACCTACAGCCCGTTGCCAATAGACGATTACCCGGATGATCTTTTCGACACGCTTTCCGAACTGTCGCCACGCCCGGGAGACAAACCTGAAATCGTGGTGTTGACACCGGGAATTTATAACTCGGCTTATTTTGAACATGCCTACCTGGCTCAGCAAATGGGGGCGGAGTTGGTCGAAGGACGTGATTTAGTGGTGAATGCTGATGACTGCGTGTACATGCGCAATGTAGGCGGTTTCAGTCGGGTGGATGTCATTTACCGTCGTATCGATGACCTGTATCTCGATCCGGAAGTGTTTAACCCCGATTCGGCTCTGGGCGTGCCGGGATTGATGCGAGCATGGAAAGCGGGCAACGTGGCGCTGGCTAATGCCCCTGGCGCTGGAGTCGCTGATGACAAGGTGGTTTATTCCTATGTGCCCGAGATCATCAAATATTATCTGGATCAGGATGCGATTGTACCCAATGTGCCTACCTGGCGTTGCATGGATGATGATTCGCTAAAATATGTACTGGAACACCTGGCAGAGCTGGTGGTCAAGCCGGCCAATGAGTCGGGCGGTTACGGGATGCTGGTGGGACCCGCATCGACACGCGCCGAACGTGAGGAATTTGCCAAGCTTATCAAGGCGGACCCGCGTAATTACATTGCACAGCCGACACTGGGAATTTCCACTGTCCCCACGGTGGTACGGAATAGTGTCGAGCCTCGTCATATTGACTTGCGCCCCTTTATTTTAAGTGGTAAGCATATCAAAGTGACCACGGGTGGCCTGACTCGAGTGGCCTTGCGCAAGGGCTCGCTGGTGGTTAATTCATCACAGGGCGGGGGAAGTAAGGACACCTGGATCGTGGATGCGTAAATGACTGATGTGGCAAATCAAGCTATAAAACCTGGCTTTTAGCAATCAGCGACCGGTTTTAGCTAATTATTAATTTCGGAGACATGGACTTATGCTTTCAAGAGTTGCAGAAACCATTTACTGGATCGGTCGCTTTCAGGAACGTGCTGAAAACACAGCGCGCCTGATCAAGGTCAATACCAACCTGACACTGGATTTACCGCAGGGCATCATACCCTACTGGGACCCCTTGATCAGCATTCTTGGCTGCGAGGAGCTGTATGCAGAACGTCATCCGGAAAGAACCGAGCGACGTATCGTTAATTTTCTGATCAGTGATGAAACCAATCCATCTTCTATCCTCGCCTCATTGGCTAATGCCAGGGAAAATGCGCGTACTATCCGCGATATTCTGCCACGAGAAGGCTGGGAGGTAATTAACGCGACCTACCACCATGCACTTGAAAATAAAGGCGACAGTTATTCACGGGCCGGGCGCCAAATCTACCTGGATCAGATTATGGAGAGTCTGCAGCATAGTACCGGCTTGCTGGCTGGAGCGATGAATCATGACATGGCTTACGATTTTCTTAACCTGGGCCGCAAACTGGAACGTGCTGACATGACCACGCGTATTATTGATGTGCGTAGCGATTTCAATCCGCCTGAAGATATGCCAAAACTTCGACCTTTCGAGGACATGGTGTGGATGAGTATTCTAAAATCTCTCAGTGCCTACCAGATGTACCGCCAATCGATGCAGATCAGAATCAATCGTCAAGGGGTTACCAAGTTCCTGTTTTGTGATGGGTTGTTTCCACGGTCAGTGGCTTATTGCGTTAATTTTATGGAATATTATCTAAAACGTTTACCCAAACCCGATAACTGTAAATGTGGATTGCACCTGGAAAAATTACACGACCTGCTGGATAAGCCATTGCGTAAGGAATTAGACAACAAGGCGCTGCACAATTATATCGACAAGGTTCAACAACAACTGGCCAAGTTGCACAATAACATCACCACCAGTTACTTCCCCCAGGTATAGCCAGGTCCATCTCGGCATGTTTCCACGTTATTACCGATGGTGAATATTGCAATCACAGGGCCTAAACTTACTGGCGATGTTTGTTGAAGCCGTGCAGTGGATTACTTTCCTGCTGCTATTGCCGGACTCGGCGTCGCTTAGTGCTTGAATTTTCAGGCACGGTTAAACCCATTAACTACCTCGATCCAGTAAAAGGTTTCATTCTACCTTCACCACCTATTCACACTTTCTTCACTCTCCTTTAATTATTATTGCCACCGGCCTGCCGCGATGTGGATATACATACTGGCAGCCAAGCAAATCAAAAATGAAGAGTTGACCATGAGTATATCCCGGTTTCCACAGTTGAAGATCGAGCCGCTGAGCAAGAGCAAACTGAAG
>JANTFY010000113.1 GCA_024763185.1 Gammaproteobacteria bacterium
GTGATCTCAATCCAGGCATGCCTTCCATGCGCTGCGTGGGTTATCGCCAGATGTGGGAATACCTGGACGGGAACTATCATTATCAAGATATGGTCGATAAGTCTATTGCCGCAACCCGCCAGTTGGCCAAGCGCCAGTTAACCTGGTTACGCAAATACGAAAAGGTCAGGCGATTAAATTATTTAGAATATTCTAATGATGAAGCCTTTAAATTTATTGAAACGGCCTTAACTAATTACTCTGACTTTGAAAATTAAGAAATTCTGATACACTCATAGGCGAGTTTGATAGAATAATAACATTTAGGAGAACCGATATGTCAAAAGGGCAAATGTTACAAGAACCCTTCCTCAACGCGCTTCGTCGTGAGCACGTTCCTGTTTCTATCTTTCTGGTGAACGGAATCAAATTACAGGGCCAGATAGAATCCTTCGATCAATTTGTAATCCTGCTGAAAAATAATGTCAGCCAGATGGTTTACAAACATGCGGTTTCCACCATAGTACCGGCGAGAAATGTGCAAATAGATAAACCCGACGAAGAATTCAACGCTTAAACTGATGACCGGAGAATTGATTGTTCGAGTTTGAACGCCCTCATGGCGGTGAAAGAGCGTTACTCGTTCATATCAACTTTCCGCAACAGACGGACCAGGACGACCTGAACGAATTCATTGAACTGGTCCGCTCGGCTGATGTTGAAGATGTCGATATTATTGTCGGCAGTCGCCATACCCCTTCCCCCAAAACCTTTGTTGGCAAGGGTAAACTCGATGAAATTGCGCAACTGGCGCGTCATCACGATATTGATGTCGTGTTATTCAACCACGCACTATCACCTTCCCAGGAAAGAAATCTTGAAAAAGAACTGCAATGCCGGGTCCTGGACCGGACCGGCCTGATTCTGGATATTTTTGCCCAACGCGCGCATTCATTTGAAGGCAAGTTACAAGTCGAGTTGGCCCAGCTAAAGCATTTGTCCACCCGCCTGGTGCGAGGCTGGACCCACCTGGAACGGCAAAAGGGCGGTATCGGCCTGAGAGGTCCGGGTGAAACCCAACTGGAAACTGATCGTCGATTGCTCGGGAAACGCATCAAGTACCTTAATCACCGTCTGGAAAAGGTTGAGAAACAGCGTCAGCAAAGTCGACAGGGCCGACAAAAGGCCGAGATTCCCACCTTATCACTGGTGGGTTATACCAACGCGGGCAAGTCTACCTTGTTTAATGCTTTAACCGAATCTGATGCCTATGCAGCTGATCAGTTATTCGCCACACTGGACCCTACCTTACGCAAGCTGACCATAGATGAACATTTGTCGGTGATTCTGGCGGATACGGTTGGATTCATAAAACACCTGCCGCATGACCTGGTGGCTGCGTTCCGAGCCACGTTGCAGGAAACCCGGGAGGCCGATCTGATATTGCATGTGATTGATTGTGCTGACGATGATCGTCAGGACAAGATCGATGCGGTAAACCGGGTGTTGGATGAAGTGGGTGCTCAAGAAACACCGCAACTACAGCTTTTCAACAAAATTGACCTGGTGGATTATGCATCCCGAGTGGACAGGGATGAAGCCGGGCAGGTCACCCGTCTGTGGCTTTCAGCCAAAACCGGCGCCGGCTTTGAAGAATTCAGGCAAACCATTGCGGATTTGTTCGAGGAGCAGACTTTTACCTGTGAATTGGTGCTGAATGCCGATGAAGGACAGGTGCGGTCGCGCCTGTACCAGGACAAGGTGGTTTGCTCAGAAAGCTACCTTGACGATGGATCCATCGAGCTCGTATTGAATATCAGTAATACCCAAATTAAAAAACTGTGCCGTCAGCTTGAATTTCCTGTCGAAAGGTTCCATATCCCATCAGACAGGCTTGCAGGAGTGGCCTAAGGCATCTTACAATTCACAGCCTTTGTGTCCGCCTAAACTGGACTACCCTAATTATCTATTTGGAGAATCACTATGCCCTGGAATGAACCGGGTAAAGACAAAGATCCCTGGGGACAGCGTAATAACGATGCGCCACCGGATCTTGATGAAGTTTTTAATAACATAAAGAAAAAACTGGGCGGTGTGCTCGGTGGTGGAAAAGGCGGGGGCACAGGTCGTGGTGGTTCCCAGGATTACTCTAGCCTGATCATGTTGGCCATAGCGGCACTGGTTGTCGTCTGGTTACTCAGCGGTATTTACATCGTCGATGAAGGTAAACGAGGGGTGGAAACCCGCTTCGGTAAAAAATCCGATATCACCATGCCCGGACCTCACTGGCGTTTACCCTATCCGGTTGACGATGTAGAGCAGGTTGACGTTGAGGGTGTACGTACAACCAGTTTAAATTCACAGATGTTGACCCAGGATGAAAATATCGTCTCCGTCAGTTATGCGGTGCAATACAACGTTAAAAATGCCCAGGATTATTCATTTGAAGTGCGCGAACCCGACATTACGTTGAAACAGGCCGCCGAAACCGCCATTCGTGAAGTGGCCGGTCGCAACAAGATGGATTTCATCATTACTTCTGGCCGTGCCGAAATTGCGGACGAAACCGAAAAACTGATGCAACAAATACTGGATTCATACAAAACCGGTCTGAATGTATTGCAAGTTAACCTGAACGAGGCACAGCCACCTGAAGAAGTACAGGATGCATTTGACGATGCGATCAAGGCACGTGAGGATGAGCAACGTATCATTAATGAAGCGAATGCCTACCGAAACGATGTGGTGCCCAAGGCGCGTGGTGATGCGCAAAGTATGCTGGAAGATGCCGAAGCCTACCGTACCCGCGTATTAAAATCCTCACAGGGTGAAACCGAACGTTTTATCCGTCTGCTGAAAGAATATCAACGCGCACCTGAAGTAACCCGGGAGCGTCTTTATATCGAAACCCTGGAAGAGGTCATGGCCAACAATCCGAAGGTTGTACTGGATGTGCAAAATGGTAACAACCTGACGTATCTACCTCTGGACAGAATCATGTCCGGCAACACATCCCCAAACAGGGGCAGACCGTCGACATTGCCTGGCAGTAACCGCTCAAATGAACCAACAAGTTCAACCAGTAGTGTACTCGATGATTTTCGTCTTAATACCTCGCGTAGCCGAGTACGGGAGACAAGATAATGGGAAATGTAAAATTTGGCCTCGTGGTGGCTCTGTTTGCCGCAATAATCGTGTGGATGTCGACCTATATCGTGCATGAACGCGAAATGGTGATTAAATTCAAACTGGGTGAAATCGTATCGACCGAAGATGAACCGGGATTGAAATGGAAAATTCCAATCATCAATAACATTCGTAAATTTGACAGCCGGGTGCTGACCCTGGATACACCGTCGGAGCGTTTTTTGACCAGTGAAAAGAAAAACGTGATCGTTGACTCTTTTGTCAAATGGCGCATCATCAACCCGCGTGATTATTACACGTCCACCCAGGGTGATGAACGTATCGCGGTATCGCGTATCGTATCGATCCTGAATGATGAAATGAAAGGACAGTTCGGTTCCAAAACGGTGCGCGAGGTGATTTCAGGTGAACGTTCCGCGATTATGGCTGCCGTGAATAAAAAGGCCGGTGTTAAAACCCGGGAACTGGGTATTGAAATTGTCGATGTGCGCATCAAGAAGGTCGAGTTACCTTCAAACGTGCGTAACTCGGTGTTCCAGCGTATGGTCAAGGAACGTGCAACGGTCGCCAAGGCTTTCCGTTCCGCAGGTGAAGAAAAAGCCAAGGGTATTCGCGCCAACGCGGATCGCCAGCGCACGGAGATTCTGGCAGAAGCCTATCGTAAATCGGAAGAAATCCGTGGTGATGGGGATGCACAGGCGGCCAAGATTTATGCCGATGCCTATGGCCAGGATAAGGAGTTTTATTCCTTTAACCGAAGCCTGACTGCTTATAAAAACAGTTTTTCAGGCAACGGTGACATGCTGGTGTTAAGTCCGGAATCTGATTTCTTTAAGTTTTTTAAAGAAGCAACAGGCGATACCGGAAAGAAATAAATCTATAACACGAAGGGCTAAAACACGGCGGGCGCTCTGATCATTATCATCGCGCCTGTTTTCGTGTCTCTATATAATTATTATGAACTGGACTGACTTATTTGCCGCTTTGTCCCTGGTGTTGGTGATTGAAGGGTTATTGCCTTTCATCAATCCCAAAGGTTATAAAAGCACCATGATGCAAATGGCATCATTCCCGGAGAACACCATTCGCAGTATTGGTTTTGGCAGCATGATCGCCGGGGTCATTTGTCTTTATCTGGTCAGGGGTTAGGCATGAGCAGCCAATATAATAATCGCTGGTTGTTGCCGGATGGCATTGAGGAAATACTGCCTCCTAGTGCCCGCGCAATTGAACATTTCCGCCAAAAAATCCTCAATCTATACGACCGCTGGGGTTACGATCTGGTCATGCCGGCCATGATTGAATTTACCGATTCATTATTCACCGGCACGGCCACGACACTGCAAAATAAAACCTTCACCCTGGTTGATCAGGTCACCGGTAAACAAATGGGTCTTCGTTCAGACATGACCCCTCAGGTTGCGCGTATAGATGCGCACCAGTTGGCTACTGATGGCATTTCCCGTTTGTGTTACTGCGGTCATTTAATTCATGCCCGTGCTGATGGTTTGAATCCCAGCCGTTCCCCTTTGCAAATAGGTGCCGAAATATTTGGCAACACTTCGATAGAAGCGGATATTGAAGTCGTTTGCCTGATGCTGGAAACCCTGTATAACGTTTCTTTGAAAAATGTCTCGATCGACCTGGGCCATGTCGGTATCTTCCGTAGCCTGTTTGAGCAGTCTGGGCTCGATGTGCAATATGAAACGCCGTTGTTTGACATGTTGCAGCGTAAATCCATTCCAGAATTAAAGGCTTTTTTACAGGACCTGAAACTGGACAAGGAAAAGCGCCAGCAATTCAGTCAACTGGCCTTATTGAATGGCGATGTCGACATGCTCAAAGAGGCCCGCAAAGTATTTAAAGATGCGTCGGCTGATGTCATGGCGGCGCTGGAACATATCGGAGCTGTGGCGGCGGGTGTACAGCAACGATACCCCGACGTTTTTATTCATTGTGACCTGTCCGAACTGCGCGGTTATGAATACCATACCGGCCTGGTGTTTGCCGCTTTTCTACCGGGGCAGGGCAGGGAAATTGCACGTGGTGGACGTTATGATGATATTGGCTCGGCTTTCGGTGTGGCCAGACCGGCAACCGGGTTCAGTACCGACTTGCTGACCCTGTTCCAACTGTCGGGCATTGAGGCCGGTTATTCTGTGTCGATACTTTCCCCTAATGGAAATGATCCGGAACTGCTTCAGTTCATTCAGCAGCTACGTCAAAAAGGGGATCGAGTCATTATAGATTTATCGGGAGGAGAAATACCCCCCGAAAAACAGGGCTGTAATCAGGTAATTATTAAAGACGGAAGCAAGTGGACCGTTAAAGAGGTTTAAGAAAATGTCAAAAAATGTAGTCGTCATCGGTACTCAATGGGGTGATGAAGGTAAGGGCAAGGTCGTAGATTTACTGACGGACAAGGCAAAGGCCGTGGTTCGTTTCCAGGGTGGTCATAATGCCGGCCATACGCTGGTGATTGATGGTCAAAAAACCGTCTTGCATCTGATTCCTTCCGGCGTGTTAAGAGAAAACGTACTGTGCCTGATCGGTAATGGCGTGGTGCTGTCACCGGAAGCCTTGTTAAAAGAAATGGAAATGCTTGAGAAAAATGGCATACCTGCTCGCGAGCGAATTAGGCTCAGCGAATCCTGCCCCTTGATTCTGCCCTATCACATTGCGCTGGACCAGGCGCGGGAAATTGCTCGCGGTAAAAAGGCCATCGGTACCACAGGACGCGGCATAGGTCCCTGTTACGAGGACAAGATTTCTCGGCGCGGTATTCGATTGGGTGAATTACTTGATCCGGATCATTTTGCCAAGCGCCTTAAAGAGGTGATGGAGTATCATAATTTCGCTCTGGAACATTATTTCAAACAGCCGACTGTCGATTACCAGACGGTACTGGATGAAGCCCTCGCGCAGGGTGAACAGATGAAGGACCTGATCGGCGATATCCCGGGTATTTTGCATGATATGAAAGCCAGGGGTGAATCGGTCATGTTCGAAGGTGCACAGGGTGCGCTGCTGGATATCGACCATGGGACTTATCCTTATGTCACTTCTTCAACCACCACAGCCGGAGGCGCGGCTTCCGGTTCCGGTGTAGGTCCGGCTGATCTGGATTACATTCTGGGTATCGTCAAGGCCTACACGACTCGAGTCGGTGCCGGGCCTTTCCCGACCGAACTGGTGTACGACCTGGAAAAGGATGAGGGCGATGAGACCGGTAAATACCTTGGCACCAAGGGTCATGAATTCGGTGCCACTACGGGACGTCAACGCCGTTGTGGCTGGCTTGATATCGTGTCCCTGAACCGGTCGTTAAAAATCAACTCGGTGACCGGTATCTGTATCACCAAGCTGGATGTACTCGATGAACTGGAAACCATCAAGATTGCGGTGGCCTATAATTTAAACGGGCAACGCGTGACTACGCCACCGGTGGGTTCTGATCGCTTTGAAGAGTGTGAACCTGAATTTATCGAAATGCCGGGTTGGCAGCAATCAACGGTGGGCATGAAAACCTATGATGAATTGCCGCAGGCGGCCAAGGATTACCTGAACAAGATCGAGGAACTGACCGGCACTCCGGTTGATATTATCTCCACGGGGCCTGACCGGGCGGAGACCATCATCGTTCGCCATCCCTTTCAGTAAAGGTAAAACCCGCTCAATGTGATGCAAGCCATGTTTTTTTAAACATGGCTTTTTTTTGGATTGAGAAAACAACTTTTTTCAACCAGACTGGACTAAAATTAAAGGAAATCCTTTGGGTATAGTTATGAAGTCCACAATCACCCTTGTCAGTTTATTGAGTCTATTCATGGTAATGGACGTGGTGGCTGATGATTTGCTTTGGCAACCACTTGCCTCACCGGCTCAACGCAATGCTTCTGTTTCATCAGCACAGCATCTCTTCAGGGTCGATGAAATACGCCTCAAGCAGTTGTTATCCCGTGCCGAATATGAAGGGAGTCCTGCGGCTTCCAGCGAAATCAGTTTGCCGGTTGAAAATGGTGAAATTGAACGGTTTACGTTGGAGTTGTCTCCCATCATGGAGCCAGAGTTGGCGGCCAAGTATCCCGACATTCAAACCTATAAGGTGCACGGCATCGATAATCC
>JANTFY010000114.1 GCA_024763185.1 Gammaproteobacteria bacterium
CCGGGGAATTGTAGAATATTGTCAGTCATAGAAGGGATTAATTTTGTGTTGATGAAGCTTGTTCAGGTCGCCTATCCATTCACTCCAGGAAAGCCCAGGTTCAAATCGACCCTGAAAAAACTGGCAACCCTCATTACCCAGGCACACTTCAAGCGCTTCCGCAGCGATCAAATTCGGGGTTACCCAGTCGCTCAGCCAAAAACGGATCATAAAAATATGACCGTATTATTGCAAAAACCATCATCTTCTTTTATATACTTAATAATAAGGATTTATTAGTAAGGAAAAAGGTAATGAAACTGCTCCCGATTGTGGTCATCATTTTATATCTTATGCCCTGTCATGCCGATGCATTTGACATCGGACTGGTCCCCTTACACTCGTCCACTGAACAGCAGCAAAAATCATACGGTAAGAATATCAGCCTGCACGGTACACCGAAACAGATCAACAAACTGAAAAAATGGATTAAGCAGATTGCAGAAGTACCCAAAGGACTGGATACATTGATTAAAATCCAGCAGTCGGGGCATAAACTGTTTATCCATCACTCTGTCTATTCGATGGTTTCTTCCGGTAAAACCTCGGCGCCCGCCTCATCCAACCTGATCAATGGCCAGGGTGAATCGGTCGATATCCACTTCAATGCCGAGATTCCCGACCAGGGCAGCCACCGGGTATTTGACACATCCCGTAAACCCATTGAGTACACCGCTGCGCAGAATCTCTACCATGAACTGGCCCATGCCCTGCACATGATGAATGGCACCTGGCGTTATTTTAAATCCGAACACCAGGCCATTGAAGAAGAGAATATCTTCCGCAAACAAAAGGCCAAGATAGACAACAAACCCTTTGTCGAACGGGTATACGTCAGCGGCATACCCATCTGCCCGCAATCACTCGAGTCCAATGATTTGAGCTGGAATCAGCAGTTGATCTGCCGACCCTGAAATCGTCATATATCACATCCCGCCGCACTCATGTGCGGCAGTCGGTTTACTCTATTTTATATTCAAGAAACTTCTGCCAGCAGGGTTTCCATCATGTTTTCGGCCTGCATCGCGTAGGAACTGCCGAACAGGTTGGCATGGTTCAGAATATGGTACAGGTTATAAAAGGTCTTGCGCACGGCATAACCCTCATCCACTGCGTAGGCCTCATGGTAGGCATCAAAAAACTGCCGACCGGGATGACCGAACAACTCCATCATCGCCAGATCTGCCTCCCTGTCGCCATAATAAGTTGCCGGATCAAAGATAACCGGCTGACCTGCTTCATCACCGGCCCAGTTACCGCTCCATAAATCACCGTGTAAAAGCGACGCTAGCGGCCGGTAGCTGTCAAAAAACTGCGGCGTTTTATCGATCAGTTTCAGGCCAAGATCAACCAGCCTTGAGCCGAAGCCTTTTTGCTTGGCCAGATCCAGCTGGTAACCCAGACGCTGTTTTTGCCAGAAATCAATCCAGTTATCTGACCACTGATTGAGCTGGGGCGTCGAGCCAATAGAATTATCGATATCAAAACCAAATTTATCCTGCTGATGCCGATGCAGCGCAGCCATTTTCCTGCCGAATACATCACCCCTGGGCTGCCCTGACAGTGCCAACCAACTCATAATGAAATAACATTCATGGCCGGCCACGCCATAGGCAATAGGCTCAGGCACCTTTATGCTGCCGGTTTCATACAGGGCCTGCAGGCCCTTGTCTTCTGCCTCAAACATGAAGGCCAGTTGCTGGCGATTGGTTTTTACAAAAAACTGGTGCTCAGCGTTACCAATTCGATAGGCGTTATTGATACTGCCACCACCAATAGCCTGCTTGTGTTCAATTTTAAACGATTGATTGAGGTGCGATGAAATAGCCTGCTCAACCTGTTCCCATAAACTCATTATTACTCCTGTACGATTTTGTATTCACCCGGTTTAAGTCCGCCCAATTCCCATTCATCGATTTGCGTACGAATCAATCTCAACGTGGGCAGGCCAACCGCAGCGGTCATGCGCCGGATCTGCCGGTTTTTGCCTTCGCGGATCTGAATTTCCAACCAGCTGGTCGGGCTGTTCTTTCGAAATCGGATCGGTGGTTGGCGTGGCCACAAATCATCGGGTTCATCCACTTTTCTGGCCCTGGCCGGCAGGGTACGCCCTTCTTTCAGCTCTACCCCACGTTGCAACCTGACCAATGCCTTTCTGTCCACCTCTCCCTCGACCTGGGCCAGGTAGGTTTTATATTTTTTACTGTTTGGCGAGGTAATCCTGGCCTGCAGCTTGCCATCGTCGGTTAACAGCATCAGGCCCTCACTGTCGTAATCGAGTCGTCCGGCCGGGTAAACCGCGCGGATATCGATAAAATCAGCCAGTGTTTTTTTATCATCCTGCGCTGAAAACTGGCTCAACACCTGATACGGCTTATTGAACAAAAGGATGGTACTCATGCAGTGCTCCCGGCCTCGATCCAGTGCAGCCATTTTTGTACACGCGCCTGCCCCAGTCCTTGCTGAGCCATCAATGCTTTGAGCTTGTCGACATCGGCCTTGCCACGATTGACATCCACCCCACTCATGGATTCGACCTGGCAGTTTATCGGTGTCAGCTGCGCCGAGATATCAAGTACGCTCTCATGCTCCTTCAATAAATTCATAATACGTTCAGCGCCTCGGAATTTCATCGTCTTGACCTGATCGAGGTTCTGCCTCAGGTTTTGCACATTGCCAAACTTCGTTAACAGTCGTCCGGCAATGGTCATACCGATACCGGGTATGCCCGGAATATTGTCCACCTTATCCCCGGCTATCGCCAACTGATCGGCAATCTGGTCTGGACGCACACCAAATTTTTTCTGTATCGCTCGATAACCGAGTTGCTGGCCGGCGGCATACGACCACCAGATATCCTTTTCCGTGATTAATTGTGCCAGATCCTTATCGGCCGTGAGTATGACAATCCGGGTTTGCTCGTTGCGATGCAGGGTTGCCAGTGTGCCGACCAGGTCATCGGCTTCATAACGATTACTGGCCACCTGCGTAATTCCCAGGGCCTCCACCCATTGCCGGCACCATTGAAACTGCCGTTTTAACTCGTCCGGGGCCGGCGCCCTATTGGCCTTGTAATCCGGATAGATGGCATTACGCTCAGAATGCTGCAGGCTTTCATCAAAGGCAAAAACGATCTGTTGTGGCTTTTCCTGTTGCAGCAACTGGTAGACAAAATCGGTAAAACCCAGCCAGGCATTGTTGGGTTGGCCTTGCTTATTGGTCAGGCTATCCGGCAGGCTGAACCAGGCCTTGAAGACATAGATGCTGGAATCAACCAGATACAGGGTTTGCAAAATTGAAGCTCCGGTGGGGTTTTGTGGTCACGGTTCAGTTTTTACAGGTCATTTTGCTATACTTTAACGCTATATTCACCCTATAGCCTTATATGATGTCTAAATTGCTGTTAGTGCTCTTTACCCTGCTGTTGCCCGGAGTTGTGATGGCAACCTCAACCCAACAGATTGAGGATGAGCTGGCATTGAAAAAATACGCCAGTGCCGCCACTATCGGGTTGGCCTTATTACGCGAGCAACCTGATAACATAAAAGCCCGGTTTCTCACGGCTCTGGCCCTGCAATACAATAACCAGACGGTACTTGCCAAAAAGCTTTACCAACAGATCATCCAATCGAATCCCGATCTGCCTGAACCCAGAAACAACCTGGCGATGATATACCTGCAACAGGGCAAACATGATGAAGCCGTTGACCTGCTCATCACCTCACTCAAAACCCACCCGGCCTATGCCACCGCCTGGTCCAACCTGAGCAATCTTTACCAGGGGCTGGCCAGTGAAGCCTACAGACGCGCACTGAGTGAAGAAAAAGATACCCGTAGCGTGGTTCACAACATTAAACTAACGGCTTTGACCAGCCTGCATTCCTGGCAGGAAGCAGCGCCGGTCAACAACACGGCCGCTCAGTCACCTGGACAGGTCGCCAGACCCAAACAAGCCATTACAAGCGCATCAACTGCAGCGCCCAGCAAGCCGGCAACCACGCAAAATCTGAGTGATGACGCGTTAATCGATATCGTCAAAGACTGGGCCAGCGCCTGGTCCCGCAAAGATCTGAACGCCTACCTCGGCGCCTATACCCCGGGTTTTAAGGGGCGCAAGGCGAGCCCTCAACAGTGGCGACAATTCCGTCAGGACAGAATTACCAGACCCGGGAAAATCAGCGTAAAATTAAGTAACATCCTCGTCAAATCACGCACCGCCAACCAGGTTATCATTGATTTTCATCAGGCCTACCGCTCAGCCAACTATCAGGACAAGGTTGTAAAAAGACTGTATTTGACCAAAACCGGGGAAAACTGGAAAATCAGCCGCGAAAACACGCTAGCTGTCTTATGATCCGAACTTTATTTGCCCTTTGCATCCTTGCCTTCACGTCATGCAGCGCGCTGCCTGTTCATTCAGCGGAAGATAACACCGATCACTACGAACAGCGCCTGTTCAAAACCCTGGCGGATATCCAGAACCAGAATCACGAGCGGGCGCTTACCGACTCACGCGAATTTTTACGCCGCTACCCGACCAGCAAACTCGGGCAACTGCTGTATGCCGACCTGTTGATGGCCAAGGCCGGTGTGGTTTCTTCCATCGGTTCCGGTATCACCTCAGATCCCAAACTGGATGACCTGACTTTTGAAATCAAACAGCGCCTGTCCAACCAGCAAGCGCTGGCTTACTCCGGCTACCTGCCTGAAAATATTATTCAACTGGCTGACAACCAGCCTTATGCAATCCTGGTCGACCAGTCTTTATCACGGCTTTATGTTTACCGCAATGACAAGGGTATGCCGGTACTGGAAACGGATTTTTTCATCAGCATCGGCCTGAAAGGCTCGGGTAAAAACAAGCGTGGCGACCAGAAAACACCCAACGGCGTTTATCATGTCACCCGTTACATAGATGACCAGGAACTACCCGACCTGTATGGGCGCGGCGCCTTCCCGGTCAACTATCCGAATGTGTGGGATGTTCGACGCAAACGCACCGGGGGCGGCATCTGGATTCACGGAACACCCTCTCACACCTACAACCGCGCACCCTGGTCCAGTAATGGCTGCGTGGTTCTCAGTAATCCGGATTTTCTCCAGATAGATCAGTACATCAACCCGGATAGTCACACCCCGGTCATAATAGCAGAAAGCATCAACTGGTTAAGCCGGCAACAATGGCAGGAATCTCAAAAAACCATGCTGCAGCAACTGACCCGCTGGATCAATGACTGGGAGAGCAACCAGCATGAGTTATACATGCAACATTATTCCACCACTGGTTTTGAAGGCTATGGACGTAATTTCAAACAGTGGGAGGGACATAAACGCTGGGTCAATCGCGATCGTAAGAATGTGAAAGTGGAATTCCATAACCTTGCTATTTACCAATACCCCGGCGAACAGAACCTGGTCATGATGCAGTACGACCAGGACTATCAAAGCAATAATCTCAATGTCAGCAGTCTTAAAGAACTGTTCTGGAAAAAGCAAAAAGGACAGTGGAAAATTGTTTACGAGGGCATCCGCGAATTCAACAAGCCGGAAGACCAACTGGTTGAAAACTGATCCCGACAATGCATTCGTTGATGAAGTACTGGACAGGGTTCAGATAGCAGTTAATGCCAACAGCAAAAAAATGTTTGGTGGTTACGGCATATTCCACAACGGACTGATGTTCGCCCTGGTTGCTGACAATGAGCTTTACCTCAAGGCTGACAAACACAGCCAAAACTTCTTCAGCGAACTGAATCTGGAACCTTTCACCTACCACAAGTCCGGCAAACCCTACAAAATGTCTTATTACCGGGCTCCGGAAACTTTTTTTGAAGATGATGACGAAACCGTGTTGTGGAGCAACCGGGCTATTGAAGCGGCACTCAGGGCACCGCGCAAAAAGAAGTAAGACTCAACGAGCTAATTTGCTCAAATTTGATCCCAGTCTATTGAGCCATGCCTGTATATTTATATAGACCAGGGCTGTAATCCACCTATCCGCCCACACAATTCCGGTAAAACCCATTAAAGGGCCTAAATGCGATACATTCAATGCCAGCAGACTCTCGATTTCATCGTTATATGCAGGGTCCTAACTATTGGTGTAATACTCCGAGGAAATGGTGAATGCCACCGGCTAATTACAGGGCATAATATCCAGTGCAAGTTGTCCACCGCCTAAACCATCCTCTTCTGACCGGCTGTCGCTAAAACCACCAAAACCGTAACGCAGCATATAATCGGCTTTGTTATGGCCTGATAAATCATTAAGGGTACAGTGCGATTGCGCTCGCGGTTGTTCATTCTGAGCATAAAGCCCGCCAGTTATAAACAGCAGCATTATAAAAAATCCATAAATGCACGGGGTTTCCAACCATACTTTATACCACCAGTTTCAGCTCCTGCCCGGGTTGTATACGATCACTGGTCAGATTGTTGACAGACTTTAAACTGGCCACAGAAACGCCGAGTGTATTTGCAATACCCCATAAGGAATCACCCCGCTTGACCGTGTAGGTCGCCGGAATTGCCAACGGTGAAGAGGTACTGTCTGCGGTATCGGCATCTTCTTCATCATGCACCTTGTATTTCACCAGGAATTGGGCCACATCAAAACAGGGGCAGGCCTTGGGTGAAGAATGGGTTAAACGGATCAGGTCCCGGTGGCCCATGATCGTGACTCCATCCGGGTTTTCATGCGATTTCAAAAACGCCTTGATCAATCGCACCAGCGTTCTTTTCTGTTTCGCGGTAAAATTATCTGCTGGGTCGCCATCCTCATCCAGGCCGCCACTCAGGGTCACCCCGAAACTGCGTTTATTCCAACCCGGACCGCAGCCCCCCACATGGGCCCCTTTTTGCTCTACCGGTCGCGTCGGGAACCCACCATCAAACATCTGCAGTTCACCCTCGCGCGTAATCACGGCATGATAGCCGCATCCGCTCCAACCGCGTTTTTTATGCACCTTGTCCACCCATTTTGCATCGATATTGTTTTGCGATGCCTTGGTCGCGGTGCAATGCACGATAAAGTGGTCGTAATGTGAAATGCGCGGATCGATTTGTTTAAATATGGCCATGGTTATCTCCCTGTATTCCCTGTTGTCATGAACGTAATCAACAATGTAACCTAGCTATCCTGACTTGTTAAGAATTAGTTTTGTTCAACATGCTTGATATTAAATTTGCAGACCCGGGCAACCCGG
>JANTFY010000115.1 GCA_024763185.1 Gammaproteobacteria bacterium
TATTTCAGGGTGTTCCGGTGCAAAACCTGAACTGGACACAAAAATACCGCGAACAACAGATGGTTGTGCCTCCCAAGTCCCTGTTATACGAGGAGGGGTCCAAACCTGATTACGTGTATACGTTGTTTAATGGCTGGATGGCGGTTTATCAAATCTCCAAGGGCGGAAAAAGACAGATACTGAGATTTGCCTTACCCGGGGACTTTATCGGTTTTCAGGCAGACTCGAACGGCATTGTTTCGCATTCGGTTTCGGCCGTCACCGAATCCATCGTTTGTGCCTTCCCTCGCGATAGTTTAATGGATCTGTTTGAAAGTCAGCCCATGTTGCCTTTACGCCTGGCCTCGATGGAAGCCCGGGACATGAGTCTTTGCCAGCAACATCAGGCTTTTAGCAGCAGCAAGGATGCCTATGAAAGCATTGCCTTTTTACTTATGGAATTGTTTTATCGAACTCGCCTGCAAATGCGTCATAGTTTTGATCCGGTAAACAACATGATCGATTTCCCCTTGACGCAGGAAGAAATCGGGGATGCAGTTGGTTTAACCAATATACATGTTAACCGGGTAATACGTCAGTTTCATAAATTAGGCCTGATCGATTGTCACAAGAGAAAGCTTAAAATACTCAATGAGGAAAGCCTTGCCGAAATAGGAGATTTTGATAAGGACCTGATTAGTAAAGGCGATTACTTTGCTGTTAAACATGAGGAAAGGATTAGGAGTCGATCAGGCTAAAAACTAACGGCTTAAAAGCGTAGAGAATTACGTGAAATTATAACCCCTGGCTTAAATTGGCAGTCGTCACTGAAGCCTGGGTTAGAAGAAGGTCAGCGCAAAGCAGTACCGATAAAAATTTTAATAAATCAAAATGGCTCTGTAGGAAAATTATGTAACAGGTCATTGCGAGCGATAGCGTGGCAATCTACGCGGTTTTGCGGTGCTGAACGACCATAGATTCCCGCGCTGCGCTCGGAATGACAGAGTTTTGTCAAAAATATCGCAGAACTTTTAACAACATGATTTTCATACATAGCCATTTAAATCAATTTGTTCAACAATAATAAAGGATGACATATGAAACCAACCGACAAACTGCTATCTCGTTTAAATAACGCAGAGGTATCGCGCAGAGATTTTCTTAAAAAAGCCAGTGCGCTCGGCATAGCCGGCGCACTTCCTGGCGCTCTTTTAAGCACCAATGCAGTAGCCGCAAAACCCAAGCGGGGCGGTCATTTACGCATTGCCTTGGCAGGGGGGTCAACGGGGGATTCGCTGGATCCTACACGGCTCACCAGTCCGCACATCAATTTTTTGTATTATACGACGCATGCGCAACTGACCGAGGTGTTGCCGAATGGCGAGTTATCGCCCTATCTGGCGGAATCCTACGAGTACGGAAAAGACGCTTCTGAATGGATTTTCAAACTGCGTAAGGGGGCAGAGTTCCACAACGGCAAAACCATAACTGCTGACGATGTGATTGCCTCGCTGGATCGTCATCGAGGCGAAGACTCGGCTTCGCAGATGAAGTCGTTCATGCAGGAAATAATCAGTCTGAAAAAAGACGGTGATTCTACCGTGATTATCAAGCTGCAGAACCCCAATGTGGACTTTCCGACTATCCTCAGTGCGCCAACGCTGGGTATCCTGCCGTCAACCAATGGAAAAGTGGAAGACTTCACGGTCGGCAGTGGTGCCTATATGCTGGAAAAATTTGAGCCCGGTCAACGCTCACTGGTGAAAAGAAATCCAAATTTCTTTTTCCCTGATCGAGGTTATGTGGATTCGGCAGAAATACTAACCATAGCTGATTCGACGGCTCGTCAAAACGCGCTGGTTACCGGTGCTGTTGACGTGATCGGTGATGTGCCCGCGGCAACTGCAGACCTTCTGGCCAGGAACGCTAAAATCAAAGTGCTGGATGTGACTGGCATGATGCACGATACCTTCCCGATGCTGACCAACCAGGCGCCTCTGGATAATAATCACGTGCGAATGGCGCTTAAGCTGTCCATCGATCGGGAAGAAGTGCTGGAGAAGATTCTGAGCGGTCATGGCATGGTGGGTAACGATCATCCGATATCTCCTGTAAACCGCTTTTTCAATACTGAGCTCGAGCAAAGGGTCTATGATCCTGAAAAAGCCAAATGGCATCTGAAACAGGCAGGCCTGAGCAAGCTTAAGATCAAATTGAGCGTATCGGATAGTGTCTATGCCGGTGCGGTCGATACCGCAGTTCTTTACAGTGAGCAGGCAAAAAAATCCGGCATTGAAATAACACCCAACCGGGTACCGGCTGATGGTTATTGGAAAGATGTCTGGCTCAAGCATCCGTGGTGTGTTAGTAACTGGAGTGGTCGCCCGACCGAGGACTGGATGTTTACCCAGGCCTATGCGGCAACGTCCAACTGGAACGAAACCTTGTGGAAAAATGATCGTTTCAATGAATTACTGGTAGCGGCCCGGGCTGAGCTGGAAGATAGCAAGCGGCGTGACATGTATTATGAAATGCAAAGACTGGTGCGAGATGATGGCGGTTCTGTGGTCCATCTTTTTGCCAATCATATTACGGCTTATAATGAAAATGTGGGTGTGCCCAGTAAGGTGGCCGGAAACTGGGAATTTGACGGTTTCAAGATGGTCGAAAGATGGTGGCTTAATAGTTAAATAAAGCATATTTTTTTAACTCATAAGGCGGCCCGATAACAGGGCCGCTTTTTTTAGCGGTGATGAAATACCAATCGACATATGTTTTATTTAAACCGGAGCCTGCTCAGGAAATCCTATTGTGAGTAATATCCTGCGCATACTGTTTCAGCGACTGGCCCTGGGTTTATTTACCCTGTTCATTGTTTCGTTGATTATCTTCATGGGCATCACCCTGTTGCCGGGAGACGCCGCGGAAGCAATGCTGGGTCAATCGGCGACACCCGATACCGTGGCGGCCCTGCGTGTACAGTTGGGTTTGGATCTGCCGCCACACACGCGCTATTTCAATTGGCTTCTGGGTGCCCTGCAGGGTGACTTTGGCACTTCAGTGGGTAGTGGCCAGCAGATATCAAGCCTGATCGGCACGCGCTTTGCGAATACACTTTTCCTGGCAATTTTCGCGGCAACCATTGCGGTACCGCTGGCGCTAATACTGGGTATTCTGGCGGCTCTGTATCGAAGCTCCGTGTATGATCGAGTCGTCAACGTGGTGACGCTGGCCTCGATATCGATGCCTGAGTTTTTTATCTCCTATATCCTGATACTTTTTGTTTCAGTAAAAGCCGGCTGGTTACCCAGTCTGGCCAATGTTCAGACTGGCGTCCCGTTTCTGGTACGGCTGGAAATGACACTGTTACCGGCCCTGGCATTAACCCTGATGTCGGTGGCGCATATGATGCGCATGACACGTGCTTCAATTATCAACCTGTTGGCCAATCCCTATATCGAAATGGCCACCTTGAAGGGCATTAAAAAAGCCAGGATTATTACCCACCATGCCTTACCCAATGCCTGGGCACCAATCGTCAACGTAATTGTACTTAACCTGGCTTACCTGATCGTCGGGGTCGTGGTGGTTGAAGTGGTTTTTGTTTATCCGGGTCTGGGGCAATTACTGGTAGATTCGGTGCAACGACGGGATTTACCCGTGGTACAGGCCGCCTGCCTGATTTTTGCCGCCACCTACATCCTGCTCAATTTATTTGCAGATATCATTTCCATCGTAACCAATCCACGCTTATTGAATCCAAAATGAAGCGACTGATGAGTACGGTTAACTATCCTCGACAAATTCCGGAGCAGTGATGAATAAAATGCGATTTGCCTGGAATGAGTTCAATAAAGCACCGCTGACGGCCAAGATCGGGCTTCTGATCATTGTCGTCTATGTCTTTGTGGCGATTTTTGCGCCCTTGATCGCGCCTTTCGGGGAGTCGGAAATCGTTGGCAGAAAATACCTGCCGTGGAGTAATGAATTTCTATTGGGTACCGATAACCTGGGACGCGATATGTTCACACGGATCGTCTATGGTGCCAGAAATACCGTTGGTATTGCCCTCATCACCACGTTACTCGCCTTTTCACTGGGCGGTATTTTCGGGATTTTTGCCGCTGTGATGGGGGGCTGGACCGAGCTGGTTCTCAGTCGAGTTGTGGATATTCTGATGGCCATTCCATCGCTGATATTCTCAATGCTGCTGCTGACGATTTTTGGTACCTCGGTCATTAGCCTTATTCTGATCATCGGCGTGCTTGATTCCACCCGGGTCTATCGACTTGCGCGAGCAACAAGCCTTAATATCGTCGTCATGGATTATATTGATGTGGCCAGACTGCGCGGTGAAAAAATCGGCTGGATCATTATCAATGAAATCCTGCCCAATATTTCCGCTCCGCTGGTGGCCGAGTTCGGCATTCGGTTCTGTTTTGTTTTTCTGACCATCAGCTCATTGAGTTTTCTTGGTTTGGGTATTCAACCGCCAACGGCAGACTGGGGGGGCATGGTACGGGATACGGCAGACCTTATTACTTTCGATGACTATACGCCGCTGATTCCAGCCGCGGCTATTGCCATTCTTACCATAGGCGTCAATTTTGTTGTGGACTGGTTTTTGCAGAAAACCAGTGGGCTTAAAGATGAGCTCTGAAAGCGATCCATTACTGCTTGAAATCAGCGACCTGCAAGTCGAAGGTTTCAGCGAGGACCAATGGCATGAAATTGTTAAAGGAGTTGATCTGACTCTGAAAAGAGGTGAGGTGCTTGGCTTGATAGGGGAGTCCGGTGCTGGTAAATCCACCATCGGCATGGCGGCTATGGGTTATGCTAAACCCGGCTGCCGCATAAAAGGTGGCAGTATCAAATTTAATGGCATCGAACTCACAACGGCTTCCGAAGAGGAAAAGCGTAAACTGCGGGGCTCCCGTATTGCCTATGTTGCACAAAGCGCGGCCGCCTCATTTAATCCGGCTCATAAAATTATCAACCAGTTCAGTGAAACCGTTATTCATCACGGTTTGGGTAACCGAAAGCAGGCCTATGCCGACGCAAAGGAATTGTATCGTCGACTCAAGATGCCCGAGCCCGACCAGATTGGTTTTCGCTACCCGCACCAGGTTTCAGGCGGGCAGCTGCAACGTGCCATGACTGCCATGGCCTTGTCCTGTCGTCCGGATCTTATTATTTTTGATGAGCCGACAACGGCTCTGGATGTCACCACGCAAATTGAAGTATTGGTCACTATAAGGGACATAGTCAGGCAATATAATACGGCGGCTATTTATATTTCGCATGATCTTGCAATAGTGGCCCAGATGGCGGACAGGATCAAAGTACTCAGATATGGTGATAGCGTTGAAGAGTCCGCAACCAGGGACATGTTAAGCAACCCCAGGGAAAACTATACCAAAACACTGTGGGCTGTCCGAACATTTAAAAAGACTGTCAAACCGCCCGACCCTCAACCAGCCGCGCTGGTTAAGGTGGACGATATAACCGCAACGTACCCCGGAGCCTCCTTACCGGTATTGTCGAACGTGAGTTTAGAAATTCAAAGAGGAGAAACGGTCGCTATTGTGGGAGAGTCGGGTAGCGGCAAAAGTACCCTGGCCAAAGTTATCACCGGCCTGTTGCCCCAGGACAAAGGTCAAATTTTATATGAGGGCGTCGGGCTGTCATCGAAATACCGCGATCGATCCAGCTATCATCTGCAAAAAATTCAAATGATATACCAGATGGCAGACACGGCGATGAATCCACGCCATCGAGTACGAGATATTTTGGGCCGACCGCTCAAGTTTTTCCTGAATCTGCGGGGTAACGAAAAGGAAAAGCGTTTGCGCGAATTAATGGAGATGATTGAACTGGATCCTGATAAATTTCTGGATCGGCTGCCTTCCGAGTTGTCAGGCGGTGAAAAACAGCGTGTTTGCATCGCACGTGCGATTGCTGCACAGCCGTCATTTATCATTTGCGATGAAGTGACCTCGGCGCTCGATCAACTGGTAGCGGAAGGTATACTGCGTCTGCTGGATCGATTGCAGCAAGAGCTTAACCTGGGTTACATGTTTATCACGCACGATATTGCAACCGTGAATGCCATTGCAGACAAGGTCGTTGTTATGCTGCAAGGTCAAGTCGTGGATCAGGGTGCAAAAGATGAGGTGTTTGCACCACCTCAACACGAGTATACTAAGCTGCTGTTGACCTCTGTGCCTGAAATGGATCCTGAGTGGATGGACAGGGTGCTTGCCGAACGTGCCGCAAAAGGCGGTATGAAAGCGGCGGGTTATTGAGCGCTATAGGTTACCCGTATTCGGGCAGTGCTTGTCGACTGGCGCCCGTTACTATTGAGTTAACCGGCTCTAACTTAGCCCCATTTTTTCCAGCAGCGCTTTCCACTGCTGGGCTTCATTTTCCGGTAGAAATTGTTTTGCGCGTTCATGGCAATGTTGTTCCAGTAAATTTATAAAGCCAGGATTATTTTCGGCTTTTAACAGTAACTTACGAAGTGAATCCGTATCTTGTACCGGGTAATAACCCGGGTAGTCGTCGCCTAACAATCCAATCGATCCCACGATATCTGATGCAATAATGGGCAAGCCGGCTACCGTGGCTTCTGAAATAACATTGGCGCCGCCTTCCATCACAGAGGATAACACCATCAAGTGACAACGCGCATAGGCCTGGCGAATCTGCCAGTGTTTGACTTCACCGTACCAGTGATAGCGTGGATTCAGCTTCATTTCCTCACGCGCCATTTTCGCCCATTGTTCATTATGCGCCTTGCCATAGTGACGAACGCGAATACGACTGGATTCGGGTAAATCCCGAACGGCATAAGCCGTGCGCAGCGAGTCTTTTTCATCGCGCAGATGGCCCACCACGCAAATATCGAAACTTCTCTGGTATCGATTGATGGCAAAAGGTAGTGGATCGGCAGATTGGTAAATGATATGGGTCTTTTCCCGGGCTTCCTGCGGCAAGGCCTGGTAGGCCCTGTCATGTAATACGACCAGCTGGTCGGCGGCCTCGATGGATGCCAGGGTTGGCTGCGGGTGGCTGTGAATAAAACGGTACAAATCGGTGCCGGTCATGGCCACGATCAGTGGATGGGTTGGAAACCTGTTCCGGTAAGCGGCAATGTCATCGGCACTGCGCCAGGCATGCAAGGCGATCATCAGGTCACAGGGGGTGGCATCCCATGTAACGGAAACGGTG
>JANTFY010000116.1 GCA_024763185.1 Gammaproteobacteria bacterium
TCAACCTGCTCAAAGTACCCGCGCGTGGATTCCGGGCCGGTAAATATCAGTGGGAAAGGCATCTCTTTATTGTCCGGGTGCAATAAAATACCCAGCAGGTATAAAATCTCTTCCGCCGTGCCGGCGCCGCCCGGGAACACCACAAAACCGTGCCCCAGGCGTACGAACGATTCCAGCCGTTTTTCAATATCCGGCATGATGACCAGGTTATTGACGATGGGATTGGGGGATTCCGCGGCAATGATACCCGGCTCGGTCAGGCCGATATAGCGCCCCTGCCCGCTGCGCTGTTTGGCATGGCCGATCGTGGCCCCTTTCATCGGCCCTTTCATCGCACCCGGGCCGCAGCCGGTACAGATATCCAGGTCGCGCAGCCCCATTTGATAACCGACCTCCTTGGTGTAGTCATATTCCTCTGGACTGATGGAATGACCGCCCCAGCACACGACCAGGTTGGGTTCATGCCGGGGTTCAAACAGATCGGCATTACGCAGGATATGAAAGACAGCATTGGTCACATCCGCCGATTCATCCATGTTAAAACGGTGTGAATTGACTATTTTGTTGTACACGTAAAGCACATCACGCAGCACCGCAAACAGGTGCTCACGGATACCGGTTATCAGAACGCCGTCCACAAAGGCGATGGCGGGAGCATTTTTCAGTTCCAGTTTGATACCGCGTTGTTTTTGAATCACCTGAATCGAAAAATCCGGGTATCGTTGCAACAATTCCTTGCCATCATCCAGCGGACTGCCACAGTTTAAAACCGCCAGCGAGCAATTTCGAAAAACCTGTGCAAGCTCTCCCTCACTGGCATTTAATATTCGGCTGACCTCAAACTGGGAAAGCGTTTCGAGCTGACCACGCGGCGAGATAGTGGCATCAATAACGGCATATTTCATGGCTGGTTTATGTTTAATGGTGGTTGTTTATAGACATTGGTATCACGGATATAGTTTTATACCATCCTTCAGCGGAAAAGTATTCTGCGGGGGTTTATCCTTAAAACGGTCTGCTTCCCGACCCTGTTGTGGACTACTTCCCGGGATGTCGGGGTGTATTTCTCTTCAACGTTTTGAGAACTATTTAAAAGAAATCCATCCGCCAAGGACCTATGCTAATAACACGGTGAAAAATTACCGTAAAAACAATAGATTAAACATCCTGGCTTGACTGGTCAGAAATATTCTAAAGAAAACTGCAAAGGATAGAGATGGATTCAGTTGCCAAACCCGAAAGCCCCGAACAGAGCGCATCAGAAAAACGCCGTTCCAAACTATTGCGCAGAAAAGGGATTGATCGCCGGCAAAACATCAATCCCAATTACATGGGACCGGCACGCCGGACCACCATCGACAGACGCATGAGTACCCGCGATCGCAGAAAATCCGAGCTGTAACATCCCCCCTACCCTACAGATATTTTTCAAACTGTTCGGCGGTCAGCGGTTTATCAAACAAAAATCCCTGAAACAGTTTGCAATGATTCTCAATCAGGTAATCAAACTGCATCTGGTTTTCCACACCTTCGGCAACCACGTTTAAATCGAGCGTAAGCGACATGTTGATGATGGCGTTAACCAGGTGCCCGTCTTTGCTGTTCATCATCATGTCGCGAACAAATGAACGGTCTATCTTGATTTCGTCCACTGGCAACTGTTTCAGATAGGCCAAGGAAGAAAATCCGGTACCAAAATCATCGATGGAAAAGCGTACACCAAACTGTTTCAGTTTTTGCATTTTCATGCGGGTGTCATCGAAACTTTTGAGTAAAGCGCTTTCGGTAATTTCCAGCGTGATGTTGCACGGGGGAATGTCATAAAACTCCAGCGCATTGATGACCCGCTCGCAAAAATCTTTTTGATGAAACTGTTTCGAACTGACGTTGATGGACACCGGCACCAGGTCTCTTTGGGGGAAGTTAATGCGCCAGGTTTGGATTTGCTGACACACTGCATTTATCACCCACTCTCCCACCTCCAGAATTAACTCGTTATTTTCTGCCACATCGATAAACTCATGCGGTGACATCAATCCTTTTTCAGGGTTCATCCAACGCACCAGGGCTTCCGCACTGATCAACTTACCCTTTGCATCAACCTGGGGCTGATAAAAAAGGTGCAACTCGTTGAGTTTGATACCATTTCTCAGGTTTTTTAACACATCGACTCTTTTGTGTAATTTTCGTTGCATCTCCTGGTCAAACAAACGACTGCAATTACCACCATCCTCTTTGGCCTTGTACATGGCGGCGTCGGCATTTTTCATAATCTCTTCCAGACCATCCTTGCCCTGCGGATAAAAGACGACACCGATACTGGCGGAGGTCTTCACCGATTGGGTTTCCAACCGAAACGGCCGGGAAAAACTTTTCAGGATACTGTCGACTATGATGTGCACCTGAGACAATGACTTTTCCTCGTCATTACTGACTTCAGAAATCAGCACCACAAATTCATCACCACCCAGACGCGCAAGCATGTCCTCCTGGCGGATCGCTTGACTCAAGCGGGAAGCCACCTGTTTGAGTAATTCATCGCCGGCATGATGACCCAGCGTATCATTCACCGATTTGAACTGATCCAGGTCCATCATCATCAAAGCACCGCGCCGATGGTGACGTTTATTGAAAATAAGATTTTGACGAATGCGTTCCTGGAAGCTGTAACGATTGGGCAGGCCGGTTAACATGTCATGCGTGGCCTGGTATTCAATGTTTTGATTGACGCTGAGAATTTCCTTGCGCTGACGTTCCAGGCTTAGCGCCATTCTATTAAAGTTTTCAGTCAGATCGCCCAGCTCATCTTTGGATTGAACCGGCAAACGGACATCGAAATCACCACCGGCAATTTTATTGACATAGGCGAGAATTTTTTTGACCGGTTTGGAAACCCGTGAATTCACATACAGGACAAAAACAAACAGCACCAGGGCATTGACAATAATAAATCCTGTTATGGCGGCAACCAGAAAATCGGTTTTAAGCAACTTATAGCTTTCCAGAGCCAGGTTTATTTCCAAAGCACCGATAGTATCCCGGGAAAAATGTAGCGGAGCCAGCACACGAAGAGCCGGAATCTGCTCCAGTTTAACTTTTTGGGTGATCAAAACATCCTCAAAAAAAGCACGTTTGACCCGTTCACTAGCCTGCACCCCGATTTTTTCAGGTCGATTGGATACCGTCGAAACCAGCGCTCCGTGTTGTTTACTGTACAGGGTGATGGACAGCACATCCGGGTCAAGCCAGATGTTTTTCTGGATAGTCGAGTACATGGTATCTGGCGAGAGATCGGCACGCGAACGAATACTGGCATCCATAGAGCGCGCTATGGTTTGCGCCTTTTCAAGATATATCTGATGAACCTGTTTTTCGATCAGGTAATAGCTTAACAGGGTAATAGCCAGAAAATAGATAACAGAGGCAAGCAGTCCTGCAAAAAAAATTTTGGAAATAAGGCTGTTTTTTATTGGCATCGTATCTCACCGGGCAAGCACACCTTCACCCGACATCAATGTTACTGGCTGGCTTTATATTTTTGTATTATGGCCCTGAGTTCTCGCCGCCGTTTCATCTGGCGCAGCGATTTATTCACAACAGCCATCAGGCTTTCATTACCTGGCCGGGTTACAATACCATAAAACGTCTGTTTCAAAGGTTCTCCGACCAGACGAATGCTTGCCTCTTCACTCACCAGGAAGTGCACAATGGCCGCATCGATGGCACCATCCTGCAATGCCTGCAAGCGCTTTTCGTTATCCTGAAAACGAATCACGTCAGAGTCGCGAAACAACTCGGATTTCTGTGCCAGTGCATCTCCCACAGTACCCTTTAATACTCCAATTTTTTTGCCAGCCAGATCATCATGGGACTTTATCAATGTATTATCGGACCTGACCGCCAGCGACATGCCAGCATCCAGATAGGGCTCGCTGAACAAAAGTGTTTTTTGCCGGTCACGGGTAATGGTGACAGCCGAGGCAACAATATCCACCTCTTTATTTATAACCGCAGCGAACAATTTATCGAAAGGCATGGCCTTGATTTCAAGGTTCACACCCAGTTGATTTGACAACTCCCTGGCAATATCAACATCAATACCGGCAGCCCTGCCATTTTCGTCATAAAACTCCATGATGCCGTAAGGAATATCCATACCCACCACCAGGCTACCTTTTAACTTGATGGCCTCCAGGGAATCGATCTGGTTAGCGGATACTGCCCGTGCTGAATTTGGGGTGATAAAAAGTGAAAACAGGATGAACAGTCCAGTTAACATTACGGGAAGGCTAATGCGATAAAACTTCATCTGGTGGGCCCTAATCGACTTAAGGAAAAAACTGAAAGAATCAGTAAAATCATTGTGGTTAATGCATCTTAACTTCAATGATCAGAGGACGCCAGAAGACTTTCGGATTCAGCTTGAATCACAGGCAACAGCAGCCCTGGCGGGAAGAATTAAAAAAACCTGCAGGCAAATTTTTGCCTGCAGGGCAGCCATCAGACGTTACAGGTCATATCCTGGCCGCAACACAGGGGGGATTTCACCATGCCATGTCCATCAGGGCATTTAGATACATGTACCGTTTCTCCATCGTCCGTGGTGATCGTATCATGCACCAGTTCCTTGCCACAGGTACCGCAAGTCATGGTACCAACACTCATACCGCAAATTTCACACACATAAGCTGCCATATTCTCTCTCCCGTCTCTTCTCAAGGTAGTTTTTAAACAGGGCTAAATTAAAACAAAGCCGGTTCAATAAAACCATCAAAACTTATTCTAATTTTGGTTTACTGCATGTTTTATCCATACCATTAACGCAATCTGTGCCCTCAAACACATTTTTTAACCGCTAATATTTTTACAATGCTAGTCTTTTTATAATTTCTATTACCGCCATGAATAAAAACGAAAATGATGACGTGATCATTTTAAACCCCGACACGGATGATGACTGCACCGTATTTCAAACCGAAGAAGATCGTAAACGACTGGAAAGGGAAATTCTTGAACTGGAGGATGATTGCACCACCGGTTTTAATCTGTAACCAGACAGCGGTAAAGCGCATATAAAAGCACGTTGCCTTTTAAGACAACGAGTTTTAGCCAAAAAAAGGCCTGAATTATCAGGCCTTTTTAGGTTCAGATCAAACAAAAACTACTGGATATCGACCTGAATTTTTTTTGGCTTATCCGCTTCTGACTTTGGTAAATGCAGGTATAACATGCCTTCTTTATTCTCGGCCTTGATATCCTCTTCTTTAACGTTTTCCGGTAATGAAAAACTACGTGAGAATCTACCGTAAAAACGTTCGATGCGATGCTCTTTTTCATCCTTGGTTTCTGACCTGCGTTCTCCACTGAGCGTGACCACGCCGTTATTGACATCCACCTTGATATCTTCTTTTTTTACCTCGGGCAATTCGGCCTTTATCAAAAATTCCTTGTCGTCTTCAGTGATGTCCACTGATGGCGACCAATCCGCTCTAAGCATGCCTTCCTGAGACTGATTCCTGGCCAGTGCACGATTGTAAGACTTAAAAAAATCATCCATTTCTGTAAATGGATTCCAACGAGTAATGTTCATGGCTATTCTCCGTATAATTAATGGTATTCACATGTCAGAATATGGGAATAAAAAAAATGATTTAAAGATTTCCAACAAAAATAAGAGTGAAAATTGCGCTGGATCAATTTATATTTTTATCGATAATCCCAAGTCGCTATCAAAGCTTGTTTTCCCGGTATTCGACTCTATATTTGACAGATTAAGCTGTTGCTAACGGCTTTACACATCAGCGGAAACACTGGTCCATGAACGCCACAAAAAGCGGAATAATTTTAATCTTGATGCTGTTCCTGGTGTTCATCTGGCTGGCATTCAAACCTTTAAATTACACCCTGCCCGATACAGAATCGCTTCATGTGACTGACGGGCCCGGGCTGGATTCGCTGAAAATACGCATCAGCCAGCTGGAAGAGACACTCAACCAGGAACAGTTGCAGCGCCAATCCCTCGAACAACGTCTAAACCAGTTGGAGCTTATGCTGCAACAGGATGAGGCGGAAATATCACAAGCCGACCAAGTTGACCCCGTCTCTCCGGAGACGTCACAAAACAACCCATCGCAGTCAGATAATCGCCCTGTGCAGCAAAAACTGCTGGCCCTGGGCATGGCTTCGGAAACCATCCAGGCCATGAAGCAAATTGTCGATCGCCATCAACTGGAAATGCTGGAACTCAGTAATCGTGCCCAACGCGAAGGCTGGGATGATACAGCCGAGTACAGCGAGCAAATGCAACAGCTCAGCAACCCTTTTCGCAGCTTGCAGCAGGAATTTGGTGATGAGGCCTATGATTTATATCTGTATGCCAGCGGCATCCCGAACCGGGTTGAAATCAGGGAAGTGTACAGCGGATCAGCCGCCGATCAAGCGGGCCTGCAACCCGGTGATATCCTGTTAAGTTATGCCTCAAGACGCATTTACGCCATGTCAGAACTGCGCCAGGCCACTGTCGAGGGTGAGGCGGGTGAAACGGTGCTCATCGAACTGTTACGTGATGGCCAGCCTGTCATCAGCAGCGTACCGAGGGGGCCGCTGGGTATTTCCATGAGTTTGGCACGCGTCAAGCCTGAATGATCAGGCACGATAATGATGCTAGAATCAGACCGTCATAACACGTGGAGAGCCCTGTGATGAAATTATTGATCATGCCCTGCCTGTCACTGGCGCTGGCTTTATCGTCTCATGTTTATGCCAACGACCCTAACACTGATCAAGCTGACAACCGCTTCTATGCGGTGATGCAACAATGTCTTGCCGGTGCCGAGCTGGCCGCCAACCAGGGCACCCAACTGGACCGATATTGCATTGACAGCTATCTGGCTAGCGTATCCAGCTCACCGATGAAACCCATTAATCAGTAATCACAGGTTTACCGTGGCTGTACCACAGCCCGGTCGGCGCCAGCGGGTCCGCCCGTTGCAACCAGACCAGGTGCAAACCGCCCTGTTCATCCAGCGCCACCGACGCATGAGACTGTTCGCCCGGACCGGAAGCGCCAGCTGCCGAGAAATCTGCAGACCACTCATCATCTTCGTTATAGACACTGAGCCAGACATCCGAATCGCCGGACCTGAAATCATCCCAGGCCACCACGAAGTCTCCCTGCCGGTTACCCGCCGTGCTCG
>JANTFY010000117.1 GCA_024763185.1 Gammaproteobacteria bacterium
CTTTAAGTATATAATTAAATACTAAATTAAAAGGCGATATTCCTTAACTATCGTTTCCCATAACAAATTAATACAGGTACAGATCAACATGGCAGACAGCACCCCGCCTGGTAAAAAGGCCAGTACTAAAAAATCTGTGAAAAAGGCAGCTCCTGCAAAAAAAACCGTGGTAAAGAAAGCCGCCTCAAGCAAAAAGGCTGCCGTTAAAAAGACCGCGAATAAAAAAGCGGCCATCAAGAAAGCGCCGGTCAAAAAGGCCGCCAGCAAAAAAGCATCCAAATCGAAAGAACCGGTCAATATGATCGAGCGGCGAAAAAGCAACCTGGATAACCTGGCCGCCATTAAAACCCTGGTTAAGGAAATGCGCCAGGACCATGACAATCGTGACAAACAAATAACATCGCTGGTTCGTGAAATTCAACAAGGTTTCTCAACCATTTCCGACTACTCCAAAGAACAGGAAGTAGAACGCGATGCGCAGATGGTTGATCTTTATAAATCCATCGACAAAGCCTTTGACAAGGCTGAAAACACCACCCAGTCGCAGGAAGAACGCAGCTTGCTGATCCTTAAAACATTAAGCGAATCAATCATGCAGGATCATGAAAAAACCCTGCAGGAAGTCCAGGAACAGAAAGATCTGCAGGATAAAAAAATTGAGCATCTGACAAAAATCCAGGATCAAAAAACCGGTCGAAACCGCCTGATTGCCATTCCCGGCATGATCATTGCCATCATCGCGATTATTTACATGTTTTACGTGGTAAGCATCATGGAAAAAGCCATGACCAGCATGTCCTCCAATATTGTTAAAATTCAGCAATCCGTGGGTAACATGTCGCAAAATATGGACAGCATAAGCCTGGATACCAATGCCATGAACACCAATATGGGCCAGCTTAATCAGAGCATGGGGCAGATGAGTCATGATTTGAACGTCATGAACCGAAACGTATCGCCAACCATGAAGAACATGAATGACATGATGCCGTGGTAGGACGAAGGACAGTTCTTCTTTTCGCTCCCCACCCTGCCATTATTTTACTGGCGGTCCTGTCACTTTTACTCGGTGCCTGTGAACCTGCCCGGCAGCAGTATGTATTGACCGGGCAAACCATGGGCACGACCTACAGCATAACGCTGGTGACCACCGAGGCTCCACCCCCTGCCCTTGAAGCGCACATCAAGAACCGCCTGACATCGCTCAACCGGCAAATGTCGACCTATGTGCACGATTCGGAAATCAGCCGTATCAATAACTCCAGGGACAACGTGTGCTATTCACTGTCTGACGATTTTGCAACGGTCATGCAACAGGCTGTGGAGGTATCCAAACTGACCGGCGGCGCTTTCGATCCGGGCCTCAAACCCCTGATTGATTTATGGGGTTTTGGCAATCAAGGCGACAAGCAGAAAATACCCTCCCCTGAAGCGATTGAGACATTACTCGATGCCCGACAAGTACCCGCTTTTGAACTAAAGGAGCGCCGTTTACACAAATTTGACCCCGCGCTTGAACTCGATCTGTCGGCCATCGCCAAGGGTTATGCGGTGGACGTCCTGGCTGGCATTGTGGCGCAATCCGGTTACCACAACTACCTGGTCGAAATTGGCGGCGAAGTCCGCGCCCGTGGCCATCGACCCGACGGCCAGGCCTGGAAAGTGGCCATCCAGCAACCCGATCATTTAAACGGTGACATTCACCGGGTGATCAGTCTGCACAACCAGTCGGTCGCCACCTCTGGAGATTACCAGAATTACTTCGAAGTCGATGGGGTGCGTTATGCCCATGTTATCGACCCGTTCACCGGTTATCCCCCTGACAATCATATTGCCTCTGTCACCGTCATTACTGATCAGTGCATGCGTGCCGACGCGCTGGCCACGGCATTGATGGTCATGGACCTGCAAACAGGACTGGCACTGGCGGATCAACTGGATCTTGCCGTTTATTACATCCTGCGTAACGCAGGCGGTTATCAAACCCGTTCTTCAGCGGCTT
Organism: Gammaproteobacteria bacterium; assembly: GCA_024763185.1. GTDB lineage: Bacteria > Pseudomonadota > Gammaproteobacteria > JACNJF01. Next base: position 2,003 of record JANTFY010000117.1, read on the forward strand.
TCAAACGCCTGTATTCGGATAACTCTCTCACCCATTAGGAATTTACTTTCCTCTCGAAAAGGCGCTACGCTCGCAAAGAAAAACCATCATTTGCTATTGTTTTCCACTGCGTCTTTGCGAGAAATCATGCTTTTCTTAAAGTAAAACCGAGAGGGTTCATTTTGGACTTGAACCCATACCTGTTAACATCTACACTTAATGAGAACATTTTGAGAACTTATTAGGTGCGAACATGTCCATTACCTGTATCACTCAACCCGATGAAGAGCTCAGTGAGCTGCAACTACCGCTGTATGGCTGCCGGGTACGCACCGGTTTTCCCTCGCCGGCCGATGATTTTATCGACCGTGCGCTGGACTTGAATGAATTTCTCATCAGCAAGCCCTCGGCCACTTTTTTTGCCTGGGCGGAAGGTGATTCATTGAAAGATATCGGCATCACCCAGGGTGACCTGCTGATTATCGACCGCTCGGCAGAACAGCGCCATGGTGCCGTCGTGGTCGCCGCCATTGATGGCGAACTGACCTGCAAGATTCTGGATAAGCGCCGCATGTTATTGCTCGCTGCCAATAAAGAATACCCAGCCATCAACATCGCCGGCATGGATGAACTGCTGATTGAAGGCGTGGTCACGCACAGCATCAAGCGGCATTTACAACAGGCCTAGCAATGACCACAATATTGTCATTGCGACAGACAATTGCTCCTGGATTATCTGCATATATGCCATCCATGGCAAAAAGCGACAGCGAAGCAATCTCTTTCTACCCAACATCATTTACGATGGCAGAAACCCCGTACACAGGCTTTTAATCATGATGGGCCTGGTTGACTGCAACTCCTGTTATGCCTCCTGCGAGCAGGTATTCCGCCCCGACCTGCGCGACAAACCGGTCATCGTGTTAAGCAATAACGACGGCTGCATCATCGCGCGTAGCAAACAGGCCAAGTCACTGGGCATTCCTGATTTGAAACCCTATTTCAAGATCAAACCCCTCATTAAAAAAAACCGGGTACAGGTATTCTCGGCCAATTTTCGCCTGTACGGTGACATTTCCAACCAGGTCATGGCGACCCTGCGTGAATTTTCACCGCATGTCGAACAGTACAGCATCGATGAAATGTTCCTCGATTTCGACGGTCTCAAACTCGACCTTGATGACTATGGCACGGTTATCAGAAAAACCATCTGGCAACATGTACGCATGCCGGTCGGTGTCGGTATCGCCCCCACCAAAACCCTGACCAAGCTGGCCAACCATGCCGCCAAAAACATAAAAGGCTCCGGCGTTGCCGTGCTTGATGCACCCTACAAATGGCAATGGCTGCAAAAACGCCTGCCGATCAACAAAATCTGGGGCATAGGCAAACAACTGACCCGCCGACTGAACGCGGTCGGCATCCACAGCGCCTACCAGCTGGCACAGGCCGATCCACATTTTATCCGCAAACAGACCAGCGTGAACGTCGAGCGCACCATACGCGAACTTAACGGCGAGCCCTGTATCGGGCTGGATGAAGAACCGGCACCGAAAAAGGAAATCTTCGTCACCCGCTCCTTCGGCAGCAAAACCGGCAGTAAAGAGGAGCTGCTCAGGCATATCAGCCGTTATGCCGCGGCAGCGGCGGAAAAACTGCGTAGCCAGAACAGCTTTTGCAGCAGCCTCTACCTGTTTGCCTTCACCTCCGAATTCAAACCCGGTTTTTACCGTAACAGCCGGGTGCTGCGCCTGCCTTATCCCACCAGTGACAGCGAAGTCATCATTCGTTACGCCAAGGCCGGCATGCGCGAGATTTACCAGCCCAACAAACTGTTTGCCAAATGCGGCATCGGCCTGCTGGATATTCGTGACCGCAGTTTTTACCAGTTTGATTTATTCACCCCGGGCCAGAGCCAGCGTACGGATGAACTGATGCAGGTGATTGATTCGGTCAACCAGCGCTACGGCCGTGACTCGGTTACCTTTGGTGCTGAAGGCCTGACCGGCAAGTGGACCATGCGCCAGAACAAGCTATCCCCCTCCTACACCTCGTCATGGCTGGATATCCCCAGGGTTCATTGCTGATCAAAAACAGTCAACCTCTGCGCCAGCGGTGGAAACGACTGACCCAGTCCAGCAGTTTTTGCGGAGCATGTGCTTTTTTCCATTCACCGGCGACAAACTTGTTGGCCTCGGCCAGCGTCGGGTAAATGTGAATAGTGCCGAGAATCTTGTTCAGGCCCAGGTCGTGTTTCATGGCCAGCACGTATTCGGCAATCAGATCACCGGCGTGTTCGCCCACCAGGGTGACACCCAGGATCTTGTCCTTGCCGGGCACCGTTAATACCTTGATAAAACCATGCGCTTCACTGTCGGCAATGGCGCGGTCAAGGTCATCGATGCCATAGCGGGTGACCTCGTAGGCCAGGCCCTGAGCCCTGGCTTCGGTCTCATTCAGGCCCACGCGTGCCACTTCGGGCTCAGTAAAGGTCGCCCACGGGATTACCGAATAATCGGCCTTGAATCGTTTAAAAATTCCAAACAGCGCATTAACCGAGGCATACCAGGCCTGGTGAGACGCTGTATGAGTAAACTGGTAAGGACCCGCGACATCACCACAGGCATATATCGTCGGAATGTTGCTTTGCAGGTATTCATTAACTTCAATGGTGCCACGTGGCGTTAACCTGACACCGAGTTGTTCCAGCCCAAAGCCGCTGACATTCGGCGCACGGCCGACAGCGACCAGCAGGGCATCAAACGGAATTGCCACATCCGTTCCGTCATGTTGCGCAATTAACTCGGCGCGATCGCCCTGCCGGATAATCTTCTTCGCGCGGTGATTCACCAGTACCTTGACCCCTTCATCGCTGAACTTTTGCATGACCAGTTCAGAGATTTCAGGATCTTCACGCCCCATGATCTGTGGCGCCATTTCCACCTGTGTCACCTCTATACCCAGGCGGTTGAAACTCTGCGTCAATTCACAGCCAATCGGGCCGCCACCGAGCACAACCATCTTTTCGGGTTTGACGCGCATGTCCCATACATTGTCCGAGGTGTAATAATCAATCTGCTCGAGCCCTTCAATCGGCGGTACAAAAGGCCGCGCCCCGGTGGCTACCACGATATGCCGGGCGCTCAGTGTTTTACCATTCACTTCAACGCTCCAGGGCGAAACGATTTTGGCTTCACCCTCGATGACATCAACACCCAGACCGGTGAAACGTTCTACCGAATCATGCGGTTCAATCTTGCTAATGACCGATTGCACCCGTTGCATCACATGCGCAAAATCGAACTCGGCATTGGCCTTTTTAATACCGAATTCTTCACTACGGCTGATGTGTGAAAGAAACTTGGCTGAGCGAATTATGGCCTTGGAGGGTACACAGCCGGTATTCAGACAATCTCCACCCATTTTGTGTTTTTCAATCAACGTGACTTTGGCCTTCACGGCAGCAGCAATATAGGCGGTAACCAGTCCTGCTGAACCGCCACCGATGACAATCAGGTTGGTATCGAATGAGGCCGGTTTTTGATAAGCCTTAAGCGCCCGCCTGTTTTTAACCAGGTTGACTGTTTTACGGGCCACAAAGGGCAGTATCGCCAACAGTACAAATGACAAAATCAAACCTGGCGATAATATGCCCGACACGGATTCGATCTGTGCCAGTTGCGTACCGGCATTCACATACACCGCGGTACCGGCCAGCATGCCGAGCTGGCTGACCCAGTAAAAGGTCCAGGTTTTAAGTTGTGTCAGACCCATCAACAGGTTGATGACAAAAAACGGGAATGCCGGTACCAGGCGCAACGCAAACAGGTAAAACGCGCCGTCTTTTTCGATACCATCGTTAATAGCACTGAGGTGGTGACTGAAGCGGGTTTGCACACTGTCGCGAAAAATATATCGTGACACCAGGAAAGCCAGCGTGGCGCCGATGGAACTGGCAAAAGAGACAATGACAAGCCCCGTGACCAGGCCAAAAATAGCGCCGCCTATCAGGGTCATAATCGCCGCTCCGGGTAAGGAGGCACCGGTAATAATCACATAGGCAATAAAAAAGGACAGAATCGTGAGTAACTGGTTTTGCTGATAAAACTGCTCAAAGGAGGATTGTTGCGACTTGATGTATTCCAGGGTCAGGAACCGGTCCACATCAAACCCTATAAAAACCGCAATTACGGCCATCAGCAGACCCAGTATGATGATTTTTTTCATATATTTTTTTGTAATTGATATGCTGCTATGACTCTACAGCTGAATCATAAGTTCAGCAGCGGCCTTGTTTTTGAAAGCACATCAAGCGCAATCAAATTGTAGTCACCATGCTCTGAATCCTAGGGAGTTGGCGGTTTTTTAGGGTAATCATAATCGACCATTTGACCGCTATTAAACTGAATCCCAGACCAGGGCAACTCGAACTCAATGGTCGCAATAGCGCAGGTTTGCATGTTATTCACTCGATAGCCGGACAATTGATTCAGCATCTCGGTAATGTCCGGGTTATGCCCGACCAGCATGATCGAGTTTTTTTCAGCATCCGTTTGCTGAATGATGCCCAGCATCGCACTTAAACTGTCGAAATAGAGTTGATCATTTAATTTGATTGCAGTCACCGGATACCCGGTTTGTTCTGCCAGTATCGAGGCAGTCATGTAGGCCCGTTTGGCCGGGCTGCAGATAATCAAATCCGGGCAAATACCCCGGGCTGCCAGTCTTCGGCCCATTTCAGGTGCATTTTTCAAACCACGGGCATTCAGAGGGCGTTGCTGATCGGAAAGACTGGGGTCTGACCAGGAGGATTTAGCATGTCGGACAAGATAGACGGTTTTCATAATGGCCCCTCTTCTGAGCCTCCATCATGCTCGCTCAAGAACTGCTTGTCCACTCCAGAATGGCGTCTTCATCGCCCTTAAAAATGACATCGACCGGTTTTTTCTGTAACTGGTATTGATACATCGGATCATAATAGTCCACCAACAGCAAGCGGATACCCTCATCGAAACCCTCGCTGCTACCACGCTCAAACAAAACGGCCAGCGCCTGTGAGAACTCCTGCTCAATGATTTTATGACGCTCACCGCCGAGCCGGTTTTTGATGCGTTTGAGATTTCCCAGTACAAACTCGGAAAACAGCGCCTGTGCCCTGTCCCCATGTGCTTTCTGGTAGGAAGGCCAGTTGCTGGCGAT